>CAMVIL010000197.1 GCA_947167535.1 uncultured Ruminococcus sp.
GGGGAGACCCTTTCCAAAGGGTCCCCCGGCGGGAGTCTGAGGGCAGAGCCCTCAGAAGAGACCCGCACCCTCTTACTGTCCAGCACCCTTGATACGTGCCATGGCGCGTTTGAGAGCCATCTGGGTGTGGAGGTATTGTCTGGTGGAGAGCTGCTGGCGGAGTCGTTCCTGAGCGCGTGCGCGGGCGGCCTTGGCGCGGAGGACGTCGATCTCCTCGGGTCGTTCGATGGAATCTGCGAACACCTTGACGTATTCGGGCATGATCTCAACGAAGCCTTCGGAAACGATAGCTCTCTGCCACTGCCCGTCTACGAGAAACTTTATCTCACCCTCGACAAGGCAGCATATCATAGCCTCATGACCCGGCATTACGCCGCGGCTGCCGTCCATCGATGGGAAAACTATATGCCGACACTCGCCGCTGTAGAACTTTCTGTCGGCGGCAAAAATGTCAAGCTGGAATGTCTTTTCAGCCATAAGAAATTACTCCTCTTCGAGCTTCTTAGCCTTTGCCTTAACGTCGTCTATCGTACCCACGTTGTGGAACGCCGCTTCGGGATAGTCGTCCATCTCGCCGTCGAGTATCGCCTTGAAGCCGCGGAGCGTCTCCTTGACGGGTACATAACATCCTGGAACGCCTGTGAAGGTCTCGGCAACGTGGAACGGCTGGGACAGGAAGCGCTGTATCTTACGCGCTCTCATGACCGTCTTCTTGTCCGCCTCGTCCAGCTCTTCCATACCGAGTATCGCGATGATGTCCTGCAGTTCCTTGTACTTCTGGAGCACTTCCTGAGTGCGTCTCGCGATGCTGTAATGCTCCTCGCCGACGATGTCGGGCTCGAGGATTCGGCTGGTGGAATCCAGCGGGTCAACGGCGGGGTAGATACCCTGCTCAACAATCTTTCTCGAAAGAACAGTGGTAGCGTCCAGATGTGTGAATGTTATTGCAGGCGCAGGGTCGGTGAGGTCGTCCGCAGGGACGTATACCGCCTGTACCGACGTGATGGAGCCCTTTGTGGTGGAAGTGATACGCTCCTGAAGCGAGCCCATCTCGTTTGCAAGGGTAGGCTGGTAGCCAACGGCGGAGGGCATTCTGCCCAGAAGCGCCGAAACCTCGGAGCCCGCCTGAACGAAACGGAAGATGTTGTCTATAAACAGCAGAACGTTCTGATGCTCGACGTCGCGGAAGTACTCCGCCATCGTCAGACCCGTCTGTGCCACTCTCATTCTCGACCCGGGAGGCTCGTTCATCTGACCGAACACCAGCGCGGTCTTGCTGATAACGCCCGAATCGGTCATCTCGTGCCAGAGGTCGTTGCCCTCACGGGAACGCTCTCCGACGCCTGTGAATATCGAATAACCGCCGTGCTCGGTGAATAAGCTCCTGAATGAGCACCGTCTTGCCGACGCCCGCGCCGCCGAACAGACCAATCTTACCGCCCTTGGCGTAAGGAGCCAGCAGGTCGATGACCTTGATACCTGTCTCCAGTACCTCAACTACGGGGCTCTGGTCTTCAAACTTCGGGGGCTCGCGGTGTATCTCCCAGCGTTCCTCGGCCTTTACCTCGCCTGCATCGTCGATAGCCTCGCCCAGAACGTTGAACATTCTGCCGAGGGTGCATTCGCCGACGGGCACCTTGATGCAGCTTCCGGTGGAAGTTACCTCCATACCCTTGCAGAGACCGTCGCTTGCCGCCAGCATGATAGCTCTGACGATACGTCCGCCCATGTGCTGTGCGACCTCCATAACGCGGGTCCTGCCGTCAAGCTCGACTGTCAGCGCGTCCTTCACCATAGGGAGCTGTCCCTCGGGGAACTCAACATCGACAACAGCGCCGAGTACCTGTACTATTATACCTTTTACGTTTTCCATGTTCATGCTCTCTTTCGTCTCTGACTTCTCGCGCCGCCGACTATCTCGGTTATCTCCTGAGTGATAGCCGCCTGTCTTGCGCGGTTGTAATCGAGCGTAAGCTGGGATATCATATCCCCTGCGCTGGTAGTAGCCGAATCCATAGCCGTCATACGCGCGTTCTGCTCAGCGCAGAATGCCTCGGTCAGCACGCCGTAGATAAAGCCCTTGGTGTAGTTTGGCACCAGCGTATCCATTACCGCCTCGGGTGAAGGCTCGAACCTTGCAGTCCGGTGTCTCTCATTCGGCGGATCGGTGTCCTCAAAATCCTCGCGCTCCAGCGGGAACAGCTTGGTCACGGTAGGGACCTCAGCCGCCTTCTCCAGCCGCGTGTAGATAACGTACACCTCGTCGAGTCTGCCCGAGAGGAAATGCTCGGTGACGGTCTCGGCGATACGTCTTGCCCTGTAAGGAGCGGGATCCTGTGCGGTGTAAAGGAACTCCGCGTCGATATCCGCGCCCTGCCTCTGGAAGTAAGCCCTTCCCACAGCGCCTATGGCGAAGACAGCGGTATGCTCATGCTTTTTCAGCTCACTCTCGGCGAGCTTCATGATATTGTGGTTGTAAGCGCCGCACATACCCTTGTCGCCCGACACGATGATGTACCCGTAGGTCTTGTCCTCAGGCGCCTTGTCTCTGCCGTTGTCGAAGTAGGGGTGAGAGAACTCATCGGTGTGCTTTAATATATGGTGTATCGTATACTGTATGCTGTCAAAGTACGGCACAGTCGCGTCCAGCTTGTCTCTGGCCTTTTTCAGCTTTGACGAGGAGATCAGGTACATGGCGTTGGTGATCTTCATAATGTCGTTGATACTGGAGATACGCTCTTTTATCTCCTTCATGTTCGCCATCGGGATTCACTCTCCTCTTTTCTTTAGATTTATCTTTGTGCGGAGGATCACTCCGTCTTGAAGTCCTTGACCGCCTTGACTATCTTCTCAGACAGCTCGTCGGTGAGCACCTTCTGATCGTTGATCTCGTCAATGATCTCCTGATGGTTCACTGTCATGTACTCTATCAGCTCACGCCTGAAGGATCTGATATCCTTGAGCGGTACGTCCTGCATGAGCTTCTTGTTTGCCGCCAGCAGAAGTATGACCTGCTCGTGCATCTTCAGCGGCTTGTACAGCGGCTGTTTCAACAGTTCCATAAGCCTGTCGCCGAAGTCCAGCAGATCCTTGGTGGTCTTGTCGAGATCGGAAGAAAACTGTGTGAATACTTCCATCTCGCGGTACTGCGCCAGATCCATTCTAAGCGTACCCGAGACCTTCTTCATGGCCTTGGTCTGCGCCGCACCGCCGACACGGGATACCGAAAGTCCCACGTTAACCGCAGGTCTAACGCCCGCGTTGAACAGCTGGGTCTCCAAGAATATCTGTCCGTCGGTGATGGATATAACGTTGGTGGGGATATACGCCGAAACGTCGCCCGCCTGTGTCTCTATTATGGGAAGTGCGGTGATGGAACCGCCGCCGTGTGCATCGTCGAGTCTCGAGGAGCGCTCCAGCAGTCTGGAGTGCAGGTAGAATACGTCGCCGGGGTAAGCCTCACGTCCGGGGCTTCTCTCCAGCAGAAGGCTCATGGCTCTGTACGCAACAGCGTGCTTGGAGAGGTCATCGTAAACGATGAGAACGTCCTTGCCCTGCTTCATGAAGTACTCCGCGATAGCAGTACCCGAATAGGGAGCTATCCACTGGAGCGGTGCCAGATCGCTTGCCATCGCCGCCACGACGATGGTGTAATCCATAGCGCCGTGCTTCTTGAAGTCGCTGACTACCTTGGCAACGGTAGACGCCTTCTGACCGATAGCGACATAGACGCATATCATGTTCTGACCCTTCTGGTTGATGATGGTATCCACCGCGATAGAGGTCTTACCGGTCTGTCTGTCGCCG
>CAMVIL010000198.1 GCA_947167535.1 uncultured Ruminococcus sp.
AACATCTTGCCGCCGAGATACACTGCGTCGGCTCCGAACTCGATCGCCGCTTCAAGGCGCTCCATATCGCCCGCGGGAGAGAGCACCTCCAGAGGGCGGGAGTAATTCAGCTGTTTACCAAAGATACCCATTATTCGCTAAGCCCTGCCAGCTTGAGGTTGTCCTTGTGCTGCTCGTAGGTCTCGGCATAGAAAGCCTCACCGGTGTCAAGGTTGTTACCGAAGTAGTAGTACGTGGTGTCCGCGTGGTTGAGCACCGCGTTGATGGCGTCCATACCGGGGTTGCCGATAGGTCCTGCGGGCAGACCGAAGCATACGTAGGTGTCGTAAACGTTGGTGTAGTGGTCAACCATCGCGGTAGAGGTCTCAGCCTTTCTGATGACCTTCTTGATGTAGTTCTTGGTTGCATCCGACTGGAGATTCGGGAACTCGTCGGGGTTGTTCAGACGGTTGATGAATACCGACGCCACTATCGGCATATCCTCGGCAGTGCCTGCCTCAGCCTGCACGATAGAAGCCAGAGTCATGACCTCGTTAAGATCCATGCCCATCTTGTCCATCTTCTCATACATCTCGTCGGTGATCTTCGACTGCATATGCTCGCGGAGAGTCTTGGTAACGTTGTATGCCGAGTCGTTAAGATAGAACTCGTAGGTATCGGGGAAGAAGTAGCCTTCCATATCGTAGTAAGCGTCGTCGTTGTGGACAATTCTGGTGTCGAGGTCGTAGTCCTGCTTGGTGTTGAACTGGAAGAGGAAGTCCTCGGCAGAGCATACGCCCTTCTTTTCAAGCTTGTTGGCTACCGAATAGAGGTTGGTGCCTTCCTTGAAGGTGAGGGTGATGGTCTCGCGGGATTCACGCATTACCGAAAGCTTGTCGATTATGTCCACATAGCTGTTGTTGGGAGCCAGCGAGATATCGCCGGGGTAGAGCACGGGGTCGTTGTTGAGACGAAGTGCCACCTTGAACAGCTTCTTGTTCTTGATTATGTTGTTCTTGACAAGTATGTCCGCAATGTCGTCATTGCTGGAGCCGTCGGGGATATTGAAGGTGATCTCCTGCTCCGACTTGTTGATGCCCAAGTATTCCATGCCGACGGTGATAGCACCCGTAGAGAGCACGATGGACGCGCAGATTATAACGATGGCGATGGAAAGTCCCGTAACGATAGACACATTGAACCGGAGCTTTTTCTTCTTTTTATTCTTGCCCTTTTTCTTGCCGCCCGACGAAGGACGAGGTCTTCTGATCTCTTCCCTGTCAGCCGAATCCATACGAGAGGAGATTACAGGTCTGTCGTCCACGGCAATAGGTGCGGGCTGAGACTGCTTTGCAGCCGCCTGTCTTGCAGCTCTGGCTGCACTCGCAGACACCTCTTCTCTGGAATGAACAGGCTTGAGCTCGGGAGCGTCCATCTCGGTCAGAGCCTTGTCAAGCATAGCCTGATGCTCGCTGATACGTGCCCTTGCTTCAGCGCTCACCTTGCGTTCAGGTGCAGGTCTGCCCTTTCTCGCGGCGGCAGCAGGTCTCTTTTTTGCAGGCGCCGCCTTATCCCCGCCGTTTGCTCCAAAGGAGATATCAGGCTTTAAGTTTTTGTTTTCCATGCTTTGCAGATCCTTTCCTTTTTTAAAGGTCTATTATTTTTTCTTCTGTAATGATCTTATCTACTGTAACATCGCATTCCTCGCTGGGCAGCCTGCCGACAACAAAGCTCTCATAACAGACCCCGCAGGATATGCCTTTATACTCCGACAGGAAGCGGTCGTAATACCCTCCGCCGAAACCGAGTCGATAGCCGCTCTCATCATACGCCAGTCCGGGAACTACACATATAGAGCGCTCTCCGCCGTCGGTCAGCTCGTTGCTAAGCGGCGGCTCAAGTATCCCGTAGGCACCGCTGACAAGCTCCGACATGGAAGCTATCAGCCCGAATTCCATTTCATGAGTCCCGAATATGCATCTTGGCACCGCCACACGCTTGCCGTCGGCAAAGGCTGTGTCGATTATCTTCCTCGTCTCCACCTCGATGTCGGTAGCGACAAAGCAGAGTACCGTGTCGCAGTTTTTGTAAGCCTCGGAAGAAAGCAGCCTGTCTGCGATCCTTTCCGAAAGGCTCAACCTCTGCTCCGCGGGCATCTCCGAGCGCATACTTCTGAGCTGACGCCTGAGCGCCTTTTTATCCTGCGCCGCGTTCATCGGCACTGAAGCGACTTTCCAAGTGCAGCCGCCTTTTCATCGGATGTCAGCAGAGCCGCAAGCTTCAGCGCGAACTCAATCGCCACACCTGCGCCCTTTGCGGTGACAAATCTGCCGTCCTGCACTACGGGTTCTGCGGATATCTGAGCGCCCTTGAGGTCGCCCTCAAAGCCGGGGAAGCATATCGCCTTTCTGCCGTTCAGCAGTCCCTTCGCACCGAGTATCTTGGGAGCGGCGCAGATAGCGGCTACGTATCTGTCGTTTGCGGAGCAGTAGTCGATAGCCGCCTGAACATTGGCGCTCGCTTCAAGATTGTTGGTGCCGGGCATACCGCCGGGGAGCACGATCATCTCAAGGTTGTCGCCGAGCTTTATCTCGTCCTGTGCGATATCTGTCGTGAACTTCACGCCGTGAGCAGCAGTGATGTTTTTACCGCCGACGCCTACCGTCACCGTCTCGACGCCGGCACGTCTGAGTACATCTATCGGCGAGAGGGCTTCAAGCTCCTCAAAGCCGTTTGCAAGAAATACATATACCATACTATACTTCCTTTCCGCCCCGTGGGCAGCGTCATATATCATCGCGTATAACGCGGTCGTTTACTTATTTAAAGCTATTCTCGGGAAAAGTCAGCGTGAACTTTTCAAGCAGCATGATCGGGCAGTAGGACTCCTTCGATCTCCTCAGCCCCTCGATATCCATATCCTCCTCGCGGTTGATGTACCGAAGTCCCGCGGCATACCGCCTCGCGAACTCATTTGCCAGTGTGGGGTAAGCCCCCCTGATGTCCCCGCGCGCCTTTTCGATATGGACGACAAAAGTATCGCTGTTGAGCCTCTCGCCTATCGTGAACCCGACAAGCTCGCTGCCGCAGTAAAGCTTCAGCCCTTTCAGCCCCAGCGCGTCGTAGTTGCTGAAGAATGTGTGTATCGCGTACTGCTCCACCGCCGCCGAAAAAGCGTCAGCCGAATAGCTGCCTGCGGCAAACAGAGCGCACTCTTCAAAATCCTCAGCCAAAAGCTCCTCGCACCGCCAGTCGCGCTGCTTGAAGCTCTTTATATGTCCGCGCTTGCCGTGGAATCTCTTCCCCGCAAGTGCGATGAATTCTTCTGTGTCGTAAATATAATCCGAGCTGCCCCGCGATGACCAGACCTCCGCCCCGGGGGACTCTCCCCTGAGCCATTCAAGGTTCTCGGCTGTCACCGAGCATATCCTGAGCAGATGTCCGTCTTTTGCGGCGAACCTCTCCAGCCTGCCGAAAAGCTCCAGATACCTGTCTCTGCCCTGCCTGTCCGTCGGCACGCCCGCGGGAAAAACAAACTCAGGCTCGCCGTCGTAAAAAGAGCAGCATATATAGAAATCTCCGTCAAAAGTGATGACGGTATCCGCCAGCCGATGCCATGCCATGTTGTTGGCAAAGCTGTACTCGCACCCGCGGAAATCGCTGACCGCCAGCGCCGCACAAGCGCGGTCTCTGTCGGAAAGCTGTATCTTTCTGAAATCAAACATTTCCTGACGTCACTTTTCCTCCGCTGCCTGACGCTTGATGTCGGCATAGAGCTCACGCATTTCAGCTGCCCTGCCGCAGGTCATCTTGCCCTCG
>CAMVIL010000199.1 GCA_947167535.1 uncultured Ruminococcus sp.
ATGCGCGCATTCAACGAGGCTGTACACAATCGCGACGAGGTAAGCGACAAGGAAATGAGCGAGCTTACCGGCGGAGTTTCCTTCCCCGGACTTTTCTGATAGATGGATAACAATAACGCGCTCCCGCTTGTGATACTTGCCGAGCAGTTTGCAAAGCTCCCCGGTATCGGTATGAAATCGGCGGAGAGGCTTGCGTACCATGTGATGCAGATGTCGGAGGGCGAGGTAAGAGACTTTGCCGACGCGCTGATGAACGCTCATCAGAAGGTGCATACCTGCGCTGTCTGTCAGAATCTTACCGAGAACAGGCTTTGTCCCATTTGCTCCGACCCGAGGCGTGACGGCTCGACCGTTTGTGTAGTCGAATCGCCGAAGGACATCAGCGCTTTCGAGCGCACCCGCGAGTACAAGGGCGTTTATCACGTTCTGCACGGACTGATATCGCCGATGGACAACGTCATGCCCGACCAGCTCAAGATAAAGGAGCTGCTCACACGTCTCGACGGCAGCGTCGAGGAGGTCATAATGGCCACCAACCCCACTGTCGAGGGCGAGGCTACCGCCATGTACATCTCAAAGCTTATAAAGCCGCTGGGTGTCAAGGTCACAAGGCTGGCTTTCGGTCTGCCTGTCGGAGGCATTCTCGAATATGCCGACGAGGTAACGCTTTACAAGGCGCTCGAGAACCGGAACGAGATATGATAACAATACTGCCCGCTGTTTTATGCAGCGGGCGTTTTTCTGCATCGGCGGGCGGCGTATTTCCGCGATAGATGGTACTATTGTTATAACTGTATACAATCGTTTATTGACAATTCGGACGATAGCTGTATAATTATTGTAATGTTCAATGAAACACAGTGCAATAATAATTGGAGGATATGAAGATGAAGATAAAGATAAGACCTTTGCTTTTAGCATTGTCCATGCTGGTATTCACCGGCTGCGGAGCTGCCAAAGGCGGCGCTAAGAAGCCGCAGAAAATGAGATCGGTCACAGCTGCCGAGACTGCAAAGGAAATGGGGTTGGGCTGGAATCTGGGAAACACTATGGAAGCCTACGACGCCACAAACTGCGAGAAGTCTTCCTACAAGTGGATCCCCACCAAAGGTGAGAACACCCCTTCCGATTACGAGACCTGCTGGGGAGCTCCCGTTACTACTCAGGAGATGATCGACGGCGTCAAGGCGGCGGGCTTCAACACCGTCCGCATACCTGTCTTCTGGGGGAATATGATGGAAGACGACAACAACTGGAAGATCAACGACGAGTACATCGGCAGGGTCAGGGAGATAGTCGATTACTGCATGAACGACGATCTTTATGTTGTTGTGAACATACATCATTTCGATGAGTTCATCATCAGAAGAAATGATCTTGAAAACTGCCGGAAGATCTTCGACACCCTCTGGACGCAGATAGCCGAGTACTTCAAGGATTACCCCGAGAACCTTGTTTTTGAGGGCTTCAACGAGTATCTGGGCGGCGACCAGTTCGATGAAAACGGCGAGCTGAAACCGCAGTCGAAGGAAGACGCATACGCTTCCACCAACGCGCTCAACCAGACCTTTGTGGATGCTGTCCGCAAGACCGGCGGCAACAATGCCCAGCGTGTCCTTATTGTGTCGGGCTACTGGACGAACATCGACAACACGACATCGCCGAGCTTTATCATGCCTGACGACACGGCAGAGGACAGGCTGATGGTGTCGGTGCATTATATCGACAACGGAATGTTCTGGTCAAATCAGATCGGTTCGGAGAACTGGGAGAACTATATTGACAGTCAGGCGGCGCTGCTCGATGCGGCGTTCGGGGAAAAGAACATCCCCGTATTCCTCGGAGAGACCACCTCGACCTACCCCGATGAAAGATTCGCAGGTGACGCAAAGTACACCACTTCATCGCAGTGTCTTGAAACGGTGCTGACCAAGCTCACCGAGCACGGGTATGTGCCTGTGCTGTGGGACGTCACCGACAACTTCTATTCAAGAGACACCTGCACGGTAAAGGATCCCGACGACGCTGAGGTGATAAAGAGCGTTTCGGAAAAACTGAAAAACAAGTGATCCATTGTAATAACAAAAATCCGACAGCCCCTCAACATAAAGGGGCTGTCGGTTTTTTATCGGGAAGAATCAATTGTGATTTTTTTTACTTGACGGTAACTTCAAATATTCTGCTGGTCATAGCGTCAAGATCCCACTTGCCGTTTGCCTTTGCGGCTACCAGCATCTTGTAGGTCTGACCCTTCTTGAGCTTGGGCGAGGTGAAGCTGGTCACAAAAAACTATTTCACGAAGTCTGCAATTAAATTAGCCGAAGCAAATGGAGTTATTCTGTGGGACAGGAATATTTTGACAGAAAAGCTTATGTATCTGAATCAGTAATCAAACAGCTCAATAATACTACAATTTCCGTGCAACAGTTCGTGCAACACAAAATGGAATTTCGGCTGCAAATGTTGACTTTTATACTCTGATTTTGCGCTTAAAACAACAAAAAAGGCGGTATATAGCGTACTTTCTGCTATATACCGCACATCAAATTGGTTGCGGAGGGAGGATTTGAACCTCCGACCTTCGGGTTATGAGCCCGACGAGCTACCGAACTGCTCCACTCCGCGATGTTTTATGCAATGCCCTAACTCAGATTGCTTTACTATTATATCA
This sequence comes from uncultured Ruminococcus sp., assembly GCA_947167535.1. Lineage (GTDB taxonomy): Bacteria > Bacillota > Clostridia > Oscillospirales > Ruminococcaceae > YE71. The sequence continues at coordinate 2,672 of CAMVIL010000199.1, forward strand.
TAACAAGTGGGGTTTGTCAAGCTTTTTTCTGAAAAAAATCGGATCTGTGGGATTTTGAGAAGTTTAGAGTAAATCTTTCAAAGCTTTCAAAACATTATTGTGCAAATCATCAACCTGGAATTGACGAAAATGTCAAAAAATTGCTGGAAAATGCGCTATTCTGTATAAATTTGAGTTTTGGACTTGACATTTCTGATAGGGCATAGTATAATAGTACAGTAATCGCTTTATTGGGTAAAAACGTAAAAGTAATAAAGCTTTAAATTATCACAGCTTCACTCGAAAGCAAATATTCAAAAAGGAATGATTATATGACATTGTGGATCACTCTTGCGGCGTATCTCTGCCTGATGATAGCCATCGGCGCGTATTACCGCAAGAAAAACGAAGGCACCAATGACTACGTGCTCGGCGGAAGAACGCTCGGCTCGTGGTTTACGGCATTCGCTTACGGTACCTCTTACTTCTCGGCGGTAATCTTCGTAGGTTATGCGGGTAAGTTCGGATGGGCTTACGGCGCGTCGGCTGCGTGGATCGGTATAGGCAACGCCGTCATCGGCTCACTGCTGCCGTGGATCATACTCGGTAAGCGTACTCAGAAGATGTCAAAGCACCTCGATGCACGCACGATGCCCGAGTTCTTTGAGCACCGCTATGACAGCAAGGGACTAAAGCTTGCTTCGGCGGTAATTATCTTTATCTTCCTGATCCCTTACACCGCCTCTGCTTTCAACGGTCTTTCCAGACTGTTCGAGAAAGCCTTCAACGTTGACTACTCGGTATGTATTGTCGCTATGGGTATCATCACCGCAGTTTACGTTATCGTCGGCGGTTACAAGGCTACAGCACTCAATGACTTTATTCAGGGTCTTATAATGCTCGTAGGTATCGTTGCTGTCGTGCTGACTATACTGAACGCTCACGGCGGTCTCGGAAGCTCCCTCGATCAGCTGGGTGAGATCCCCGACGCCAAGGGCAGAACAGAGATCTTCAACTCTCTCTTCGGACCTGACCCGATCAACCTTATCGGTGTTGTAATACTCACTTCGCTGGGTACATGGGGTCTGCCGCAGATGGTAACCAAGTTCTATGCCATCAAGGACGAGCAGGCTATCAAGAAGGGT
>CAMVIL010000200.1 GCA_947167535.1 uncultured Ruminococcus sp.
GCCGAAGCCAACGGGGATACCGACGATAGGCTTTAAGTTTATGTAAACGAGTCTCATGGCGTGCTTTGAGGTGCCGCCTGTTGTGAAACGGCTGCCGATCTCCTTGATGGAGGGAAGCAGATCCTTAAAGCCCGAGCCAAGGATAGAAGGTGCGCTTGCAGAATCATACTTGTAAGGACCCGTATACTTATCCTCGGAACCGATCACCATATCCCAGACCTTGCCGTCCTCAACAAGCAGAGCTGCCTGATTGATAGCAACGTGGAATACTGAACCGCTGGAGATATAAGCGTCGGACGCCTTGTTGTTCTTAGCGTTGCGCATAGTTGCCTTTCTCATCAGCGTTTTGCTGTCAAAATTCTGGCATTCAAAGACCTCAACTGTCTGGTCAGCTAATCCCGAACCAGCGGCATTAAGTGCCATTTTGATCAAACCCATAAAACATCTTCCTTTCGATAAATAATATATCAAACAGAGCGGCAGGAGCCGTCCGTTTATCTGGCTTTAGACACGCTGTTCACTCTCCACCAGCGCTCTTCACTCATCTTGCTCTCGACGGGGCTGCCGCAGTATTTACAATATAGCTTGCCGCCCTTTTCCTCAAGTTCGCCGCCGCAGTAATTGCATCGTGCGACAGATACCGCGCCCTCGTTGTCCTCGGAGAAGTAATACTCCAGCTCGGATTCATACACATACTGCATAAGGTTCTTGTTCGGACGCTTGTACTCGAGCGCTGCCTGAAACGTTATGGTAGCATTCGTAGCGCGCTTTATATAATTTGAAGCCGCGATCTTGTGGATACGGAGCATATCGTACTGAATGCTGTCGGAGCTGTTGAGCGCCATTATCTCGCCCGCCAGCGCGTGAGTGCAGACAGCCTCAAGCTTTCCCATATCGGGCATATCGCCGTTGAGCGCCGCGAAGTAATAAGTGATGGCGTTCTTCACCATCTCTCTGCCGACCTCAAGATTGAAGTCGGGGAAATCGCGCTTTACACGCTGAAGTATCATAGGCTCCATTCCCGAGATGGTACGCGGGGTAGTTGCGGTCTCATCGGTAGCCTTCTTGATGGTATCGACAAGCTCCTTTGCAGATTCGGCAGTCTTCCTTATCGAGATAACGATATTCACGATAACATATATCCCGACGCCGACGCCCGCGACAACTAATATTAGCTTAATTATATCAGTTACAGGCATTCTTATCCTCCGATTATTGCTCCGATAACAGAGCCGAGTATTCCGCCTATGATCGAGAACAGCACGAGCTTGCCCTTGTCGATAGGCAGGCTGCCTACGAACTTGCCCGTCTGACCGTTCATGGCGAAGAAGTATTTCTTATCCTGATATGTAGTATAAAGCAGCCACGCAGGCATCATAGCGTACTTGGTCTCGCCGAGCTTTATATCCTTATTGTATGTCTTTACATCGATATGGTCGTAATGACAGCTGTCCTTTATGAGATCAAGAGTCGTATTCTCTATACGCTCCTGAGCGCGGGGATAGCACTTTTCCTGATCCTCGTCGTATCTCTCGGCAAGGAAGCCGGAGAGGTATGCGGGATTGAAAGGCTTGAAATCCTTGAAATCGTAAGGCTCGATGGAATCCATAGCCTCGTCCTCTGTCTTCGAGGAGCCGTCAACGGGCACGTACTTGAAGTTAACGGTACCGCGTCTCTTTACGGCATAGAAATCGCGCTTGACTATCTTGTAATCGCCCTTGCGGGTGGTCTCTTCATTATAGCACTCTGCATCCACGTCGCCCTTGCAGCTGCCGCTGTAAAGCCAGAACGGGATATACACGCCCTGCAGCTTGTCAACTACCTTCTCGCAGTCGAAAGCCTTCGGAGTAAGCGGCTTCTTGCTGAACTCCTTGAATGCTGCAATTACCTTCTTCTTCTCCACCGAGAAGGGGATAACGAAATCGGGAGCAAAGTCATTGATTATCTGCTCGCCCATGATAACGGAATTGCCGCAGTATACGCAGATGGTAGCCGCAGTCGAGCGGTCGGTGATTATCTCTGCGCCGCAGTGCGAGCAGCTATACTTTACGAGGTTGTTGCCGACGGTGCCGTCGGTAGATACAGCGACCTCGCCTTCCATAAGCTCTTCAGCCTTCTGGACGTTCTTCTCTTCGACATCGCCCGTCTGACCCGCTTCCTGAAGCTGTTCGAGTGTAAAGCTGTCCTCGCAGTAATCGCAGACGAAAGCGTTGCGGTCAGCCTTCCAGAACAGCTCTGCCCCACAAGTGAGGCACTTATACGACATATTAGCCATTGTAATGCCTCCTTATCAGTTGTCCTTTTCCTTATGAGTTTCGGTTCTCAGGAAAACGTCTTCTTTATTCTCAAGGTCAAGGTTTCCCTCAACATACTTATCCGCCTTGGTAGCCTTGGACTTATTGCTGCTCATTGAAACGAGGATAAATCCTGTCAGAACAGCACCAACAGGGAAACCAACGATAGCGCCCATCGTGCTGTCGCCGTCATCGGCTGCCGCCAGTATCGGAGTAAACATAGTAGAGCCCGTGATAAGCATAAAGCCCACGTCTCTCAAAATACGCTTTAACATAGGGATAACCTCCTGCACTAAAAGTGATAAGCAATAGCAAAATAACCATAAAATCGACTTCATTGCCGATATTATTATATCATTTAATGATGTCCGTGTCAATAGTAATTTCAAAATTCCTTATATTTTTTTAAGTAGCTAAAAGATAAAACAAATACCAATTTTAGAAAGCAAAACTTCTCCGAACAGTAAGGATCGGATCCTGTTCTGCACGGAGAAGCTAAATCGTTTATTTTTTCGACACCCGTTTTTCTGCGTAATACCGCAGTTTTTTGACGACAGGCAGAGTCGCCGCCAGCAGGAATGCAGTCGCCGACGGTCTTACGCCGGGGAACGTAAGCGAGAATATCCTGCTCAGCTCGGGCACTGTCATCAGGGTAATGATAACGGTCACAGGGGTAATGATACCCGCTGCCCTGACCGCTGCGGGCAGCTTTTGTGCGTGGCTCGCGAACACCATCGAGTTGGAAATGACCAGCGTCAGCAGCGAAGCACTTCGGACGGCTTCCGTCGGATAGCCCCCGCCCAGCAGCAAGGAACAGCAACCGAGGGTGCAGAGCGCCGTCAGCACTCCCCTGCCCACCGACTCGGCTATCGCTCCGCCGCCGAAGAGTTCATCTGCTCTGAGTGGGGAAGACATCGTCTCTGCTGCCGGCGCCGACGAAAGCAGTAGCGCGGGGAACGAGCCGCACAGCAGCGCCGCGAGCAGCAGATAACAGCTCTTGAAAGCGGCAGGCATACCCATTGCAGCGGCGCCTGTCACCGTCAGCAGTATCCCCACTTCCGACGAGATCATGCAGCTGACGGTACGGAGTATATTTACATACACCGCGCGGCATTCGGAGACAGCTTGGGTCATTGCCGAGATCCCGCCGTTTGTCAGGATAATATCCGAACTTTTGTCCGTCGCGGAGATCCTGACGTCGGCGGCTTCGGGCGGAACTGCGGAAGCAAAGGCGCAGCGGACTCCCCTGCTCTGCAGCGCGGACATCACTCTTACCCGCTGTTCTTCCGTCGCCCTCGACACAAGGGAAATGCTCCTGACCGAATCATAGAGCTCCCCGTCGGTCATCCGCTGAAGCTGCGTGGAGTTCACGGCGAGAGAATCGGGAGTCAGTATGCCAGCGCGGGCTGCCGCAGCTGCTGCGGTCTTGGGGTGGTCGCCGCTGAGCAGAACAGTGCGTACCCCCAGCCGACGCAGCCGTCTGACGTTTTC
>CAMVIL010000201.1 GCA_947167535.1 uncultured Ruminococcus sp.
ATCAGCTGATCGTTGGACCAGCCTGCAACGTTGGTGCCGTCGAAATCCTCGATGAGGTTATCTGCACGGTGACGGGTGTGACACTCCTTGCAGTCCATCAGAGGATCCGAGAATCCGCCGAGGTGACCGGAAGCCACCCAGGTCTGGGGATTCATCAGAATTGCGGAATCAAGACCTACGTTGTACTTGTTCTCCTGAATGAACTTCTTTCTCCAGGCGTTCTTGATGTTGGTCTTGAGCTCAACGCCGAGAGGACCGTAGTCCCATGTATTTGCAAGACCGCCGTAGATCTCACTGCCGGGGTACACGAATCCGCGTCCCTTACAGAGAGCGACGATCTTATCCATTGTCTTTTCGCTGTTTTGCATTTTTACCATTCCTTTCAGATAATTGCCTTTATACGATACACAGTTATTATACTACATTATTTCCCAAAATGCAAGGGCTTACAAGAAAATTTAATAATTGCTCCGCTGCGGGTCCGCCGTCAGCTCTGTGCTTCTGCGGCGTCGGACTTGAATATCAGAAGCTTGCTGATGATGTAGTTGAGCACGATGGTCACTATCTGCACCAGTATCTTCGCCGCAACATCGTTCATGCCGAGTTTTGAGATCGAAAGCTCCAGCAGCACAGTCTCCACTATAAGTGTAAACAGCCTGCCCGCAAAAAACGCCGCGCATTCCTTCGCGATGGCAGAAAACCCGACAGCGCTCGTCTCGAACACCCATATCCTGTTGGTGACATACGCAATTGTCACAGCGCAGATCCACGAGAACACGTTCGCCGCGACGATGTCCGTCTCGAAGGTCAGCCCGAAAGGCGAAACAGCGGGCAGTCCCGCAAACATCACCCGTCCCAGCGCGAAGGTCACAACGCTTACGACGGTAGTCACCCCGCCGAAAAACAGGTAGAGCAGCACTTCCTTGTGGGCGGCATAGAAGGGTTCAAACCGTTTCAGGAACCCCCACGACATTATCCTGTCGAATATATCTTTCTTCTTTTCCAATTATGATTCTTCTTCCTATTTTTTTCAGTCAAACAAACGCTTGAACACCGCACAGCTGAGCCTCGGCACCTGTACCGTGCCCGAACAGCGGTGATAATCGGGTCTGCCGCTGTTGTCCAGTCGGCGGTAGAACACTCCGTTGGGCAGCTTCACCTTACGTTCCTCGTGTCGGTTGTTCAGGGCAATGAAGTAGCACTCGCGGTCGTCCACCAGCTCGTAGCAGACGATATCCGAGCAGTTGTGGAAGTAGAGATGCCTGTCCAGCTGCTCGCTGCCGCGCATACGGAAAAGCCGGGACGACTTCCTCAGCGCTATCAGAGCCTTGTAGTATTTAAACACGTCTATATGCTCATACTTTCTGTCCCAGCGTATCTTGTTGACGCTGTCGGGAGCGTTGTAGCTGTTGCCGTCGTATATGTTCTCGCCCTCGGGCAGGACGCGGGGCTTCGTGCGCAGAAAATCCTGACCCAGCTGGATGAACGGCACTCCCTGAGAGAGTATCACGCAGGCTGCCGCCAGCTTGTCCATCTCGATGCGGTCGGCCTCACTTGCTTCGGGAGCCGATATCGCCAGCTTGTCCCAGAGGGTGTGGTTATCGTGAGCCTCGCAGTAGTTGATAGCCTGCGCCGGGGTGAAGGACCAGCAGAGGTCGTCCGAGGTGCCCTGCAGCGCCGTATATCTGGTGTTGCCGCTGACGCCGCGCTTTATCGCATTGAAAGCGTGGTCGGCGCCGCTGACGTATCCGCGGGCGTGCAGATCGAAGGTCCCCCCCTTTATGCCGTCGCGGATATTGTCGTTGAACAGTCCGATGCGGCCGAAGTCATAGCTGTTCCACTTATAGCAGAGCTTGTCGGTGGGGTAGGGGGATTCTCCGCCTGTCCAGCCCTCGCCGTACATAAGCAGCTGAGGGTCTATCCTATCCAGCTCGTCGCGGAGCATATTCATCGTGCTGATGTCATGCAGACCCATAAGGTCGAATCTGAATCCGTCGACGTGGTACTCGGTCACCCAGAACTTCAGCGCTTCCAGCATGAACTTGCGGTACATAACGTGGTCGGAAGCCGTCTCGTTGCCGCAGCCCGAGCCGTTTGAGAACTTGCCGTCCTGACGCAGGCGGTGGTAGTAGTAAGGCACCGTCTTCTGGAACGCCGACTCCTCGGTGTAGTAGGTGTGGTTGTAGACCACGTCGAGTATTACGCCGATACCCGCCTTATGGAGCGCTTTCACCAGCTCCTTGAACTCGCGGATACGGACGTCGCCGTCTTCGGGGTCTGAGCAGTAATAGCCCTCGAGGCACATATAGTTCTTGGGATCGTAGCCCCAGTTGTACTGTCCCGCGAAGGGCTTCTTCTCGTTGACGGTAGCATAATCGTTGACGGGCATCAGCTGAACGTGAGTGATACCCAGCTCCTTGAGGTGGTCGAGGCAGGTAGTGACGCCCTTGCAGCGCGTTCCCTCCACGGTAAAGCCCATAAAGCGTCCCCGCTTGAACCATTCGGTGTCGGGGATACCGCTTGTGCCGTCGATGGAGAAATCGCGGACGTGACATTCGTAGATGACCGCGTCAACAGGATTCTCACAAACGGGACGTTTGTCCTCATCCCAGCCCTCGGGGTCGAGGGACTTAAAATCGGGGATATACCCGCGCTCTCCGTTGACTCCGCAGGCTTTGGCGTAGATATCTATCGTCTCGACGTTCCTGTGGTGGTCGAACTCCAGCTGGTAGGTGTAGTACATACCGTAGCAGGTATGCATCAGCTCTACCTCCCAGACGCCGTGATCTCTTCTCTGCATACTTAGCGTCTGGATAAGGTTATCGCCCTCGCCGCCCGTATACATTCTGAGTGTAACGGCGGTACAGAAGGGCGCCCACGCCCTGAACACGGTAGTCTCGCCGTTGCATACCACACCCAGCTCCCCGTCATACGCATTTATTCTGTCAAACTGTTTATAATCAGTAATATAATTCCTCATCTTTTCTTTGCTCCCTCGCCGCCAAGTTTGTTCAGAACATAAGTTCCATGCCGCTCGGGGCTTTCAATAGAGATATTCGTTATATTGTCGGGCATAGTTTTGTCATGCCCGTAATTTTCATCAGAGTTTATCATTCTGCTGTCAGTCCTATGACCTCGCCCATCCGAAGCTTAGTCTCAAGCCCGCGGCGGGTGTTTTCGAGCAGGTCGGCACAGATGTTCACCTTGTCGCTCCGGGTCAGCAGGATTATCGTCGAGCCGCCGAAATCGAAGACTCCCTTTTCCTCGCCCTTTTGTATCTTAGCGGCGCCGTCCTCGAAATTTCGTATCCTGCCCGCACCAAGCGAGCCTACTTCCATCATGATGATGTCGCCCAGCTGCGGGTTGCGTATCATGCAGTATTCGCGGGTGTTCTCCTTGTAGACCGCCTCGAACTCGCTGGTCACGGGGCGTGTTACGTTCAGCATTCCGCTGATGTGGCGGTCGTGGCTCTTGATACCGCCGCAGGGGAAGACATATCTGTGCGGGTCGGCGGCGGTCAGTCTTATAATGACTGCATTACCGCCCGCGTATTTTTTCGCCAGCTTTCTGTCCCTCAGCAGGCTGTGTACGCTGTACACCGTGTTCTTGATGACGAACATATCGCTCTTGGCGATGCTGTAAGCGGTAACGTTGCCGTCGCAGGGGCATATGAGAGCTTCCTCGCGGTCGTCGATCATACGGCGGCCTTTTTTGAAGCGTCTGGTAAAGAAATCGTTGAAGGAGGCGTACTCTGTCT
>CAMVIL010000202.1 GCA_947167535.1 uncultured Ruminococcus sp.
GGGAGGAGCTTCGAGGGTATGTGGTTCGTGGGATTCCGCCTGAGTCGGATGTCATTGATAATGACGGATCGTTAGTTTTTTCGTTCAATCCATTATAACTCATATCGGAAATAATGTCAATAGACTTCGCAGATTTTTCATAATTTACAGAGCATTATATATTCCTCGTCGTTCTCGCCGACTGCAAGTGCCTAAAAAACGAACACCGCCTGCCCTCATCTGAGGAACAAGCGGTAATTCTATCCCTTTTATAACTCTATATCTTAAAGTGAATTGAGAAAGCGCAGGACAAAGCAGACTGCCGTTGCCGAAGCGGTCATTATGACTATAGCAGCTGCGGCTTTGTCAGCGCCTTTTGCGAGGAAGCTGTACCAGTCGTACTTCTCCGAGACCGTGCCGTTTTCAATATGTGTCAGCGCGTTGACGGTGTAGAAGATGCCGTATCCGACGAAGGGGATAAGTCCGAGAAATGTCTGCGGGATACTTATCTCAGCCGTTCTTTCGAGAAAGCAGAAGGATATCACTCCCAGCAGCGGCACCAGCAGGTGAAAATACAGATTCGCGCCCTTGAACAGCGGCGGGTAGGAGCCCACTACCACAGGCGCCAGAAAGAACAGCACCGTCAGCATGGTGATGGTCACGCCTACAGTCGTAATGTATTTGAGAAGATACATGATCTGCAGCACTGCTTTTGCTGATCCGCAGACCAGCTCGCAGACTGCGAAGATCGCAGCGTATCCGCCGTAGATGAAATTCGACTGCACGGTGAAATACTTGATGGAACCCCAGCCGTCTGCCGCGAGGTGCTCGTCGGCGTCGATGCCTTTTATCATGACGTAGGTGCCCACCAGCGTCAGCGCGAACGCCAGCAGATTCAGCACTATCGAAAGAATGAAACTCAGCTGCATGGCGGTCACTCGTTTATCCTTGCGCGGATTATCTTTCTCGACGCGGTCTTTACAAATTCCTTGTCGCGGAAGATAACATTGACTATGCGCTTAGCCTGCGGGAAGGTATCGTTGACCTCGTCCACCTTCTTGCGTATCTCAGCCTGAATGTCCTTCGACTTGTAATCGGGGTCGGGGTAGATCTGGGCGGTGATTATCTGTCCGTCCTCGTAGACCACCATTTCCTTGATGGGTCTGAATGCCGCGAACTTGTTCTCGATCTCCTCGGGCGAAACGTTCTCGCCGTTTGAGAGAATGATGAGGTTCTTCTTTCTGCCCGTGATGTATAGGTAGCCGTCGTCGTCCTTATAGCCGAGGTCTCCGGTCTTGAGCCAGCCGTCGGGGGTTAGGGTGTTGGCGGTCTCCTCGGGGTTCTTGTAGTAACCCTGCATAACCGACTTGCTCCTTACCCAGATCTCACCGTCCACCGTCTTGACCTCGCAGCCGTTGACTATCTTGCCGACAGAATCCGGCTTGGGGCAGTTGACTATACCGGTGCAGATACGCGGTGCGCACTCGGTCATGCCGTAGCCCTGCGCGATGTCAATGCCGAACTCCTTGAAACCGTTGATGATATCGGGGCTGAGGTAAGCGCCGCCCGAGAATATTGCGATGAGGTTCTTGCCGAAGGTCTGGCTTGCTATCAGCTTTTTAAGCGGTATCTTCTTGGCAGCCTGCTGCATTCTTCCGAGAATGGTCGAAGCGATCATCGGGACGAAGGTGCAGTATTCCGGCTCGAAGAGCTTTAAGTTCTTGGCGATGTGGAACAGCGAATCGTTTACGCAGACCGTAACGCCGTTCCAGAGGCTGTGGAGAATGTCGATGGTGAAGCAGAATACGTGATGTATCGGCAACACGGTCATAAGCTTCATACCGTGGTAGTCGTCGTCGGGGCAGCAGGTGGTGTTGTCTATGAAGTTGCCGTGGGAGAGCATTACGCCCTTGCTGACGCCTGTGGTGCCCGATGTGAAGAGTATCGCCGAGAGGTCGTTCTCCGTTACGTCACCCTCGGGCTTCTGACCCGCGTACTCGGCGGCTATATCAGCAAGGTAGAGCATACCGTCTTCCTGCTTTTTCAGGTGAACGAAGTACTCTATCTGAGGGTTCTGCTCCTTGAAGAGCGGGATATCCTTTACGTGCTTCTCGTCGAGGAAAACCATCTTGCTGTCGGAGCGTCTGAGCTCGTCGGCGATGTTCTCGGGGGAGTTGTTGGTATCCAGCGGGACGGAAACGTTGCAGCTGCACTGCACGCCGAACCACGCGCTGAGGTACTCAAACGAAGTTGTGCCCACAAGTGCGATGTGGGTCTTTTCGGAAAAGTGCTTCTGTATCCACACGGCAATGTTGTCGCAGGCAATGCGGAAATCGTGGAAGCTGGTGTCGCGGAATTTCTTGTCGATGTATTCGCGCAGGAAAACCTCGTCGCCGTACTTTTCGTCGGCCTCGTAGACCAGCTGTTTTAATGTCTTGAGCTCAGCCATTATTCCTGACCCCCGAAGTAGTCGAGCAGGTCGCCGACGGTCTTGCACTTCATGATCTCCTCTTCCTCGATCTCAACGTCGAACTCTGTCTCGGCGTCGCCGAGCATACACATGATGTCGTAGGAATTGAAGCCGAGATCCTCGATGAATCTGGACTCTTCGGTGATGTCCTCGGGCTCCACCTCAACGTACTGACAGATAAGCTCCTTTAACTTTTCTAACATTTTAAACTACCCCTTTCATCAGGTCATATCTATGATTTCTTTAAGCGTCTTGTCGGGATTCTCGATACTTCTGAACAGCACCCTGCCCGTGAAGTAGTAGAGGAACTCTATCTCCTCGGGAGTTGCGCACTCGGTCTGGTAGCCGAAGAAGAAGTTGAGTCCGCCGTCGTTGGGACGGTGCATCGCAGTGATGTACATAGGCTTCGGCTGCTTGCCGCTGCTGTACCCTCTGCTCTTGAAGTTGATGCCCTTGAGTACCTCGCCGATACCGACGAGGGTGCCGGGCTGATAAGTGAAGTCAACGCTGGCGTAGGTAGAACCGGGTGCCGCGCCGAACTTTTCACTGAGGTCGCCGAAGCATTTCAGCGGGTCGTAATCGGCGTGGATGAACGGCTCGTCCTGCGCCTTCTTTATCATGCGCATGGACTCTAATACGGTGGTGTCCATCGGCATTATCGTTCTCAGCGGGAAGCAGTGCATTCTTACGCCGCCGCACTTTTTATTATTGAGGGTGGAACGTCTGCTGACGAGGTCGCTTATGGTGATGTCCTTCTCCTCGTTATTGAACTTGGAGAGGACTGTCCTGATGGCGTGGAGAATCACAACACTGACGGGCAGGTCGTACTTCTTTGCGAACTGCATGATCTTCATGGTGGACTCTACGTTCAGCTCGTAGGTGATGGTGTTGCCCTTGCCGTCGGAGCTTGCGAGCATACCCCAGCGCTGCTTTTTGTTTTTGTTCTCGCGGCGCAGCTGCATAAGTCTGCCGGGACCTGTATAATCGGTATACATAGGCTCGGGGAGCTCCAGCTGCTGTTTCCAGTATTCCTCGTCCTTCTTCTGCTTTTTGCTGCCCTCGTAAGCCATATCTCTCTTGACAGCCTCGATGTAGGAAGACATCGGCTTGGGGTAAGGCATACCGTAGAGAAGCGAGCAGTAGATCTCGATGACGTCTCTTGTGAAGGCGATGACGGAGCTTGAATCCATGCAGGCGTGGTGGACGTTGTAGTAGAAGCCGTTGTAGCCGTTCGGGAGCGAAACGATCACAATTCTGGAAAGCTTGCCGCCGTAGAGGTCGAAGGGCTGAGATGT
>CAMVIL010000203.1 GCA_947167535.1 uncultured Ruminococcus sp.
GTGAGCGGGGAACGGCGGCTGTATTCTTTTCCGACAGATAGAATACTATCCGTCTGCCGTCAGACGAGGAATACTTCTGCGCAGTCTCTTTGATCCTGCCGATAGTCTCCGAGTCACCGGAGGAGAGCTTCACGCAGACATCACGGGAAGCGCATACTCTCACAAGACCTTCGGCGTCCATGACAATATCGGCGATCAGCTCGGGCGGATCGTCGTCCTTTACCGAGATCTTGCCGCTTAAATAGAGAGTCTTTCCGACTTTAAAAAGATGCGCTGCACCCTCATATACCGACGGGAATACTATCAGTCCTGCCGAACCCGTCTTGTCCTCGCCCTGAGCGAAACACATCATCGCTCCGTTTTTTGTCTGGTGGGTGCGGACTTCTGTAAGCTGTATCAGCAGACCCGCGGGTTTTCCTGCAGTACTGCTGTCTCCGCCTGTAAGCTCGGCGGCGGAAAATGCTCCCAGTGCGCGGGCGTATGGCAGATAACTGTCGAGAGGGTGTCCCGAAAGGTACATTCCCGTTACCTCATACTCAAGATCAAGAAGCTGCTGAGGCGAAAACTCGGGCAGCGATGGGATATAGATATCATCCTGTTGCTTTCCGCCCATACCGAAGAAATCCAGCTGACCCTCGGGATTGTCCCTGACGCGAAGCTGAATGCGTCTGAAAACATCTTCACAGGCAGAGAGCATTTCAGCGCGGTTGTTCGGCATACAGTCGAGTGCACCCGACTTGATGAGAGCCTCGCACATCTTGGCTGTACTCCTACAGCAGAAGTGCGTTTGCAGAAATCAACGAAATCCGAAAAAACGCCGCCGCTGTTTCTCTCCTTCGCGATGGCAGAGATCACACCGTCTCCGAGGCCCTTGATAACCAGCAGGGCGAAACGTATTCCTTCCTCTTCGGCTACAAAGCCCGAACTGCTCTTGTTGATGTCGAGGGGCAGAAGCTTTACGCCGCTGTAGGACAGATCGGAGATATAATCGGGAAGCTTGTGCGGTTTTTCAAACAGCGTCACGGTCATGAGCGACGCCATGTATTTTTTGTAGTAATGGCATTTCAGGTAGGCTGTCTGATAGGATATTGTGGCATATGCCGCCGCGTGAGATTTGTTGAAGGCGTAGCTTGCAAAAGATATCATCTCATCGAAGATGGAGTTTGCCGTTTTCTCGTCAACACCTCTTGCGACCGCGCCGCATACCTCTCCGTCGCCGTAAATAAATGCCTTGCGTTCATTTTCAAGGACGCTGTGCTTCTTCTTCGCCATAGCGCGGCGAACGATATCCGCCCTGCCGTAGGAATATCCTGCAAGTTCGCGGAATATCTGCATTACCTGCTCCTGATAGACGATACAGCCGTAGGTGACCTCAAGGATGCCTTTGAGAAGCGGGTGCTTGTAGGTAACAAGGCTCGGGTCGTGGCGGTTGCGGATAAATGCAGGTATTGAATCCATCGGACCTGGACGGTAGAGGGAGATGACCGAGATAAGGTCATCGATACCAGAGGGCTTCAGACGCATAACAGTGGCGGTCATTCCGCCGCTTTCAAACTGGAAGACACCCTGCGTTTTTCCCTGAGTGAACATTTCGTAAACTGCAGGGTCGTCGAGGGGGATGCTGTTGATATCGAAATCGGGTTCGGTGCGCTGTATATCCTTAACACACATATCTATTATGGTAAGATTGCTGACTCCGAGAAAATCCATTTTCAGCAGACCCAGACGTTCCAGATTCGTCATGGTAAACTCAGTGGAGATCTGACCGTCGCGTGCATAAAGAGGCACGTAGCTGTCAACCGGGTCTTTGGTGATAACTACGCCCGCCGCATGAGTGCCTGCGTTTCTCGGCATATTCTCTATCCTGCGGGCAGCGTCGATAAGATCGTGCATCTGCTGATCGCCGTTATAGAGCTTTCTGAGCTCGGGGACCGACTTTATCGCCTGCTCGAGGTTTATACCGCGAGGTGCGGCTTTTGCGGCGATATCGCCTGTCTTATACGGCAGACCCATTACGCGGGCGCAGTCTCTCAGAGCCTGCTTTGCACCGAGAGTGCCGAAGGTGATTATCTGAGCCACATGGTCGGAGCCATAGCGTGAGATGACATAGTCGATGACACGCTGACGCTTCAGTGTACAGAAATCTATATCGAAATCGGGCATTGATACTCTCTCGGGATTGAGAAAGCGCTCGAAGATAAGCCCGTATCTCAGCGGGTCGATATCAGTGATGCCTATGCAGTAGGCAACGATGCTGCCAGCACCGGAGCCTCTGCCGCAGCCGACAGGGATATCATGCGTCTTGGCATAGTGGACGAAATCCCAGACGATAAGGAAATAGTCAACGTAGCCCATCTGCTTTATGACGGAAAACTCATATTCGGCACGCTGGGAAGCTTCCGACGAATTACCGCCGTAGTGGCGCTTTATACCCTCCAGAGTGAGCTTCCAGAGGAATGCAGCGTTATCAGAAACGCCGTCAAGCCTGAAATACGGAAGCTTGGTGACGCCGAATTCAAAGGTAACGTTGCACTTCTCTGCAATCCTCACGGTATTTTCAACTGCTTCGGGGCAGGAACGGAAAAGCTCTGCCATCTCCTCGGGCGGGCGAAGGTAAAAGTCGTCTGTCGGGAGCTCAAGGCGGTCGTTATCATCCAGAGTCGTACCTGTGTTTATACACATCAGTATCTTCTGTGCTTCGCTGTCCTCGCGGCGGATATAGTGAGCGTCATTGGTCGCCGCCATAGGTATGCCGGTATCGCGGGAAAGCTTTATAAGACGCGCAAGCACCGAGAGCTGCTCGGGGAAATCATGGCTCTGGACCTCGATATAGTAATCCTCACCAAAGATCTCGCGGTATCTGAGCGCAGTATCCTTAGCAGCCTGATAGTTTCCCTCGCTCAGCCGACGGGAGACCTCGCCCGCAAGGCAGGCAGAAAGACATATAAGCCCCTCATGATATTCACTAAGGAGCTTGAAATCTATACGCGGTTTTCTGTAAAAGCCTTCGGCGTAGCCAAGAGACACCAGCTTTGACAGGTTTTTATAGCCCTCATTGTTCTTGCAGAGCAGAATGAGGTGATACGGCTTATCCGAGCCGATGCGGTCGGACATCGAGCCTTCGGCGACGTAGACCTCGCAGCCGATTATCGGCTTGATACCCTCTTTAAGGCAGGAATCGTAGAAATCGATAGCGGCAAAAAGCCTTTGCTTCTCGGGCAAGCTCGCTGATGCGGCAGGCTCCGTCCAGCAGCGAATACTCGCTGTGAACATGAAGATGAACGAAATCCATTTTGCCGCACCTCACTTTGTAATTCCTATCCCTGACTCTTTCTTATCTCATCGGCGATCGCAGCGATCTTCTGAAGTCTGTGATTTGCTCCCGAGCGCGATATCGGCGGTTTGAGCGCCGCACCGAGATCCGAGAGATTGAAGTCGGGGTTTTCATATCTGAGCATCGCGATCTCGCGGAGATTCTCGGGCAGAGAATCCAGACCTCGCGTCTCGTCGATAAGCTCGATATCAGCTATCTGCTTCTCGGCAGCGCGTATCGACTTCTCGATGTTGGCGTTGACGCAGTTGACGCCGCGGTTTATATTATTTCGCATATCCTTCATCTGCTTGACGTAAAACAGATCGAAGTAGCTTCCCGAAGCGCCCATCAGACCGAGCATATCCATTATATTGTCCGACTCCTTGAAGTAGAGCACCTGATGC
>CAMVIL010000204.1 GCA_947167535.1 uncultured Ruminococcus sp.
AGATTCCGTCATCGTAAGGTGCGACCGCATCCTCGACGAGAACGGCGTCAGGGCTATCACCAACGAGGACGTCCTGCTGGCTTCCAAGGCGGCAGAGAAGATGAGCTCCGAGGCGCTCCGCGTGCTGGCTCTGGCTTACCGCGAGGGCGACACCGCTCCGCAGGAGAAGGACATGATCTTCGTAGGCCTCGGCGCTATGATCGACCCGCCTAAGGAAGGCGTCCGCGAGACGGTGGACGAGTGCCACCACGCAGGCATCGACGTTGTAATGATAACCGGCGACCACAAGATCACCGCCTTTGCCATCGCCAAGGAACTGAACATCGCCACCGATATCTCCCAGAGCCTTTCGGGCGCCGAGATAGACGAGATGGATCCCGAGGAGTTCAGAAAGAACGTGCTCAACTACCGCGTTTTCGCGAGAGTTTCCCCCGAGAACAAGGTGCAGATCGTGCAGGCGTTCCAGTCTCACGGCAAGATCTGCTCCATGACCGGCGACGGCGTCAACGACGCGCCCTCGCTCAAGGCGGCTGACATAGGCGTTGCAATGGGCATCGGCGGAACGGAAGTCGCTAAGGACGCCGCCGAGATGATACTCGTGGACGACAACTTCATCACCATCAAGAACGCCGTAATGGAAGGCAGAAACCTGTTCAACAACATAAAGAAGTCGGTAGTTTACCTGCTGAGATCAAACTTCGGCGAAGTCGTGCTGATGGCGTCCGCAATATTTGCGGGACTGTCCTCGCCCCTTTCGACGATACAGATACTCTGGATCAACCTGCTCACCGACACAGCGCCTTCGCTGGCACTGGGCATGGACGTGGGCTCCGATTCGGTAATGAATGAAAAGCCCAGAGACGTAAAGTCGGGCATACTCAACAAGAGCGACTACCTGAACATCGTGATACAGGGCGTGATAAGCGGTCTGGTTGCACTGCTGGCGTTCCTGCTCCCCGTCATCACAAAGTACGGCACAAACGACATCGTCGGCCACCTGACAGGAAGCGCAGACATGATGAAGCTCTGCAGAACATACTGCTTCAGCACCCTCGCCATCAACGAGATGCTGATGGCTTACGTCTGCAAGACCAAGGGCTGTCTCGCATTCGCCACCAAGGAATCCTGGAACAACAAGGTGCTCAACATCATCACAGCGACGGGCATACTGCTCCAGCTGGGTGCGCTGGTGATCTCCCCCGTTCGTTCGCTCCTGAAGCTTGCGGCGGTAGGCATCGGCGACATCGCGGCGATACTGCTCATCGCAGTTGCGGGCGTTATGGTCAACGCGGCTATCACGCTGGCTAAGGAAAGACTTGACATCAAGCGCGAAAGATCGCTTTAAAAAACAGAGCGTCCCTGCCGGATACGGCGGGGACGTTTTCATACACAAAAAACCGACAGCCCCGCGAGCAGGGCTCCCGGTATCATGAAGAACTTGTTTATCCTGAAGCTCAGCGAAAAAGCCCGCGGCGCTTTTTCACTCTCACTCTGTCGATGCCGTAGTCTATCATCCCGGCGACCTCCTCGTTGGTGCGGGTGCCGCCTTTTTTTCGGTTGCAGCGCCAGCAGAGCACCTGAAGGTTGTCCTCGTCGCCGCCCGTGCCGCCCTGACTCACAGGGGTGATGTGGTCTATCTCCAGCAGCAGATAATCCCCCAGCCCGTCTGCGAGGCTGTCAAGATACCCCTTGGATATCCCGCATATCCGACAGGTGGCGTTGTCCCTCTCGAGTACGCGCTCTTTCATCTTCGCCGTGACGTACCTGCGCTTGGAGCTTTCCCGCTTTTGCTGCTCCTTCTCCTCGGCGGTGCGCCTGTAGCGGCGGTATCTCAGCCTGCTCACCAGCCACGCCACGACCATGACCGCCAGCAGCACCAGCAGCACATACACAGCGGCGCCGCCTTTCAGTATCTCATGCAACAACTGTCACTCCTCTTCAAATCGATGACAAAAGGGCTGCCGCGCCTGCAGCAGCCCCTGAAATCTTCATTACCATATCTCACCCAGCAGTCCCGCGTCGAGACTGAACAGCGTGCGGTTGACCTCAACGATGTCGGTGATACCCTTGTCGAAGAGATACTTCACGACCACATCGCCTCTCTCCGAGTTGGAGAATGAATACCCCGCCAGCCTGAGAAGTTTCTCCGCCGACCCGGTATCCTCCGCCAGCGCCGCCGCAATGCCCAGCGCCTGAGGCTTTGTCAGCTGCCCGCTCCCGCCGCTTATCTTCGCGAAAAGGCTGCCGCTGATATTTGCACGTCGGCAGAGTTCCTTGTCGTCAATCTCCAGCTCGGCCATGCGCTTAGTCACCGCCCGCGCGAAGCCTTCGGCGTCGCAGACAAGCTCTTCCGTCGTGGTCTCGGGCTGAGGGTCAGTCAGCGCATCCGGCAGGCGGCGGTGTCTGGGACCCTCGCCGAACTGTCCTATGGAGAGTTCGTTGATATAGCGTTTTATCTCCTCGAAGTTCTCCTCGTCGATCATGAGAGTCTTGAGCCCGAAAGCCACGAGAGTAACCTGCATCTCACTGTCAGCGAGGAATTCGCTGATAGACTGGAGTGCCACCCTGACCGCATCAAGGAACGGATACCCGTAAGCCCCCGCCGATATCAGAGGGAACGCCACCGACTTACAGCCAAGCTCCTGCGCGAGCTCGAGGGAGTTCTTATAGCAGGAGCTGAGCAGCTGTTCCTCGCCGAACCCGCCGCCGTTCCAGATAGGTCCCACGGTATGGATTATATACTTACAGGGCAGGTCGTACCCCTTGGTAGCCTTAGCCTGACCCATTTTACAGCCGCCGAGGGTCATACACTCTTTTAGCAGCGAAGGACCCGCCGCGCTATGGATAGCGCCGTCTACGCCGCCGCCGCCCAGCAAAGTAGTATTGGCAGCATTAACGATAACATCGACATTCATTCTTGTAATATCATCTCGAACAATAGTGAATGGCATAAATAACACTCCTTATGTCACGTATAAGAATTACCTGTGGTTTTAGCACAACAGTGGGGATTGTATCAAACGCGGGCAATAAAGCGGGTGCAGCGGCGCGACGCTGCCGAGGGGGTCAAGGGGGGCGAGCAGCCCCCTGCAAGGGTTTGGGGACAGAGTCCCCATTTGCAGCGTAAGCTGCAACTTCTTAAAATCGGCATCCCAACCACGATCATTTCCGCGAAGAGCAAAGCAAAAGCCCTGCACTCCAAAACATTCAAGGCACAAACAGCCGATTTTAATTGGGCGAGAGAGCGCAAGCGATTCGAGTCCAAGACCCACGCGAGCTCAGATGCCGCCCGAAGGGTGGCTGAATGAGTGAGCCCCGCTTATTTCATAAAAGCAAACTCAATAAAGTCAAACAACAGCTTGCTGTCGAAGTATCCCTTCGTCCAGTCGGTCACGCCGTGCTCGGGCTTGAAGAATACCGAGTGCCTGCCTGTGATGTTCTTCACCTTGCACTTGTATACACCGTCGGATACCCCGACCTCGCAGGCGCCTATCTCCTCGCCGTCCTCGTTGTCTATCAGCACCCGCACTCTGCACTTCGTACCCGTGCCGCGGACTTTCAGCGCCAGCGTCAGACTGTCGCCGGTGTAGTCTTCGCCGAAGTCGAAGTACTTGTAGCCTATCACCGCACCGTCCAGAATGTTCACTATTGGACGGGTGAAGATGTCCGTCTCGGTGATGAAACA
>CAMVIL010000205.1 GCA_947167535.1 uncultured Ruminococcus sp.
CTACATCTCGGTGAGACCAGAGCGGCAGTCCTACGGTCTCATCAAGACCTCGGGGGCGTTCGTGATAAACCTGCCAACCGAGGAGCTTACCCGCACGGTGGATATCTGCGGGGTGAAGTCGGGGCGCGACGTGGACAAGTTCGCGCTGACGGGTCTTGAAGTCCGCGAAGCTTCCGAAGTCTCGGCGCCGATAATCGCACAGTGTCCCGTCAACATCGAGTGCAAGGTGCGCGAGGTGATCGCCCTCGGCTCCCACGATATGTTTCTCGCGGACGTAGTCGCAGTGGACGCCGCCGACGAGCTGATCGACGAAAAAGGCAGGCTGGCACTTGAAAAAGCAGGGCTCATCGCCTACGCCCACGGACAGTATTTTTCCCTCGGAAAGGTACTGGGCAGCTTCGGCTACTCGGTGCGCAAAAAGAAGCGTACTAAGCGCAAATAATTTTTTGTCCGCCTTTGTGCGGCACTTTTAAATAGTTATCAAAGGAGAAGATTCAATGGATCTCTTTAAGGAATTTATCGTAAAAAAGGAACTCACCCGCGGTGAAAAGACATCGCGGACGTTCATCATCATCGCCTGCGTTGCCCTCGCGGCATCTTTCCTCGTCTTCACACTGGGCACGATACTGCAGATCTTCGGCTTCGTTTTCGCAGCCCTCAGCGTCTATATCGGCTGGCAGATCATCACCCGATTCTTCATCGAGTACGAATACATCGTCACAAACACCGACCTCGACGTCGATAAGATCACCAATCAGGCTTCCCGCAAGAGACTTATCACCGTCGATCTCCACAAGGTCAGCGAGTACGGCAAGGTGGACGACAGCTTCTCCACAGGCGACGATGACACCGTGATACAGGCATACGCCTGCAATCCCGAGCTGGACGACTACTACCTGAAATTCACACACAAGCAGTACGGCAGCTGCGTGCTGGTGTTCACCCCCAGCATGGAGATCATCGACATCATCAAGCCGTCGCTTCCGAGAAATGTGGTGGCTAAGTTATGAGCAGCATCTCGGGAGTCGGCTGCGACCTGATCGAGGTTGCCAGAGTAAGACGCGCAGCGTCGCGCGAGAGCTTTTGCAGACGCGCATTTTCCACCGAGGAGATGGAGTTCTTCTCCCTCTTCAAAGACCCCGCGCAGGAGATGGCGGGCGTCTGGGCTGTCAAGGAAGCATTCTCCAAGTCCATCGGCACGGGAGTGCGGGGGTTCTCGCTGAATGAGATCACCGTCGCCCACGACAAACTGGGCGCTCCTTATCTGAAGCTTGTCGGCAACGCGAAGAATTGTGCTGGCGACAGAACGTTTCATATCAGTATTTCACACACCAAAGAATATGCGCAGGCTTTCTGCGTTGCTGAGAAATGAGGTATAAACATGGCTAGATTACTTACACCCGACCAGATGTCACAGACCGAACACACCAGCGAGTCTCTGGGCACTCCCCTGTGGACGCTCATGGAAAACGCCGGCAACTCGCTTGCGTCGCTGATAAAGAGCCGTGCTTCCGAACGCCGTGCCAAGAAGATACTGTTTCTCTGCGGCAACGGAAACAATGGCGGCGACGGACTCGTTGCTGCTGCCAAGCTGAAGGGCGGCGACCTGAAGATCAAGGTCAAGCTGATGTGCGGAATGCCGAAGACCGAACTCGCACAGCGCGCCTACGCTATGCTGGACAGCAAGGACTTTATCGACATCGCTGTAAACTACGACGCGGACATCATCGTAGACTGCATCTTCGGCTCTGGATTCAAGGGCGAATTCGACGAGCTGCTGGCGGCGGAGCTTTACGAGATCTCCTTAAAGCCTGCATACCGCATCGCCTGCGATATGCCCAGCGGCATCAACTGCTGCAACGGCGAAGCTGCAGTCGAGACGCTTTTCTGCGACGAGACCCTCACCATGCACGCACCCAAGCTGGGTATGTACCTGCGTCCCGCCAAGAGCTTCTGCGGCAAGGTAAGCGTTGCCGACATTTCGATCCCCAACAACTGGGCGGCACAGCTGGACGACGACACCATCATCGAGACCGCCGAGGCGGACTTCCTGAAAAAGCTCTTCCCCCACAGAAACGAGGTGGACCACAAGAACAGCTTCGGCAGACTGCTGATGATATGCGGCTCGGAGAACTACGTGGGTGCTGCTGCCATCGCTTCCAGAGCGGCGCTCAGGAGCGGCTGCGGTATCGTTCAGCTGGCAGCTCCGAAGTTCGTAATACAGTGCATCTCGGGCAACGCTCCCGAGTGTGTATACTCGCCCATGCCCGCCGACGAGCAGGGCTGCATCAGCGATGCCGCTATCCCCCGTCTGATTGAACTTATGGAGTCGGCTGATGCGGTCGTAGTAGGCTGCGGTCTCGGCTGCACCGACGGCACCATGAAAGTCGTCGAGGCGCTTGTCAAAAACTGCAAGGTTCCGATGGTCATCGACGCCGATGGAATAAATCAACTTGCGAAGCATATAGATGTATTGAGGGAAAAGCAATGTGAGATAATCCTGACCCCGCACATCGCCGAGCTCGCAAGACTCAGCGGCACCGACAACGCCGACGCCAAACAGCACCGCTACCGCCTCTCTCGCGAGCTCTGCTTCAAGTACGGCGTGACCGTCCATGCAAAGGACGCGACTTCCATCACGATAAAGGACAGACTCGCTTACGTCACCGACTTCGGCTGCTCGGCACTTGCCAAGGGCGGCTCCGGCGATATGCTGGCAGGTCTTATCGGATCTCTGCTGGCGCAGGGCGTCAAGCCGAGAACGGCGTGTATGCTGGGCGACTACATAATGGGCAGCACTGCGGAGATGCTCTGCGAAGAATACTCCACCTCAGCCATTACCGCAAGCGACATCATCAACGCTTTCAAGGAAACGCTCACAAAGCTTATGTAACTGTACAGATTTTTGTACTATCCCCTCGATATCTTCGGGGGGATATTTTTTTGAAGGAGTGATTCTATGTTAAGCAAAAAAGTGCAGAAAATGGCAGCAGCGGTCATCATCACGGAGGTCGTATGCCTGACGGGGTGCAGTTCCGGTGTGGACGAGCAGCCGCAGAAGCTGCCCGAGAATTTTTCCGTCCACGCGGACATCGTGGACGGCGGCCTCAAGGCTAGTGCCGACCTCAAGCGTTCCTCGGATGGCTGGCTGATGACTATGACCGAGCCCGAGAACGTCCGAGATATGCAGTTTCTGCTGTCTGACGTGGGCTGGACTATCAGCTGCGACGGACTCAGCTACTCAGCGGGAGAAGACCAGCTGCCTGCCGCCTCGCCGCTGCGCATCACCGCCCGAGCCCTCGACAGCTGCACCAAGGACAAGACCTCGGGCAAGCTGGGCGGCCAGCAATTTGAGGTGGACTTCAAAAACGGCGCTCCCGCTGCCCTCACCTCCGACAGCGGTCTGAAGGTAACTTTCAGCAAATACAAAAAGACCGCACACTCATAGGAATGTGCGGTCGGTATCAGCTATTCTGATGATTATTCGAGAGCAGCGATTGCAGCTTCCTTAGCCTTGTCGTAGTCGAAACCTTCAACGGTCTTAGGATCTACAACAAGAGACTCATCCTCGTATACGCAGTTGCCTGCTTCATCATAGGTGAGTGCGTTGTTTACTTCGTCGAGGCTCGGGAACTCGTCAGCAGTGTAGGAAGCGCCGCCGGGGAGATTCTCCTCAGG
>CAMVIL010000206.1 GCA_947167535.1 uncultured Ruminococcus sp.
CTTCCCCGACAGCTCCAACAGCTATCAGGCTTCCCCGTGGGTCAAGATCTTCGGCGACAACTCCTTCATCAAGCCCGCATTTGAGTACGCCAAGAGGTACGCTCCCGCAGACTGCAAGCTCTACTACAACGACTACAACGAGTACATGGGCAAGAGCGACGCTATCGTTTCTCTCTGTCAGGAAATCAATTCCGACGGTCACTACATCGACGGTATCGGTATGCAGTCTCACCTTAACGTAACAAACAACGGCGGTTCCGACCCCTTCCCCAGCGTTTCTATGTACAAGAAGGCGCTGGACAAGTTCAGCAAGACAGGTCTTGACATTCAGGTCACCGAGCTTGACGCTACCGTAAATGACAAGAAGTTCGACCTTCAGGCTCAGTATTACAGCGACATCATGGACGCTATCGTTGAGTACAAGGACTATGTTTCCGCAGTTGTAGTATGGGGCACCACCGACGATCTCAGCTGGAGAGCCGACCGCGATCCGCTGCTCTTCAATGCAGACTACTCTGTAAAGCCCTGCTTTGAATCTATCGTTGACGGCATCGAGTACACCGAGCCCGATCCTGATCCGGATCCTGTTGTAACCTATCCCACCGTAACAAACATCGAGTACAGCAGCACTTATCACCAGATCAGATTCACATGGGGCGCACTCGAGGGTGCCGACAAATACGGCATCGCCGTATACCTCGCCGGCAAGTGGAGGATCCAGACTCAGGACATCACCACCACCACCTTCACCACCCCCAAGAACCTGACTCCCGGCAAGCAGTACAAGGTTGCCATTGCTGCAAGAGTAAACGGCAAGTGGGACACCTTCAACGCTATCAAGAATGCAGTAACTGTTACCGTAAAGTAACGTCACGATCTGCTGCAATTTAATATTTCAGAAGCCTCCCGACGGTTGTCGGGAGGCTTCGCTGTTTACTGAAAACACCCCTTCAGTCCGAAGACCAAAGGGGTGTGTTTGTCATTGATCGGTGCAGTAGATCTCAGTGATGCACTCGGGAATGAACTTGCGGACAAGCTCGCTTTGCTGCGCATTTCTCACAGCTTCCTCGAAGGTCGCGGGAA
Source organism: uncultured Ruminococcus sp. (assembly GCA_947167535.1). Classification (GTDB taxonomy): domain Bacteria; phylum Bacillota; class Clostridia; order Oscillospirales; family Ruminococcaceae; genus YE71. The sequence goes on from CAMVIL010000206.1 coordinate 1,084, forward strand.
GAACGATGTTGTCATCGTACTCCGTGTGACGCTTTATCCCGTCCAGCGCCGAGTAGATGAGCAGCGCATAGAGGAGATACGGATCAGCCGTGCAGTCGGGCGTACAAAGCGTGACGCTGCCGACAGTATTGTCAAACCGCAGCGGCGGAGTTTTCATGCCGCGCAGACGCTCGTATGAATCCCGCGTCGGGTCGAGAAAAAGCGTGATCTCGTGAAGGTGCGACGCGATGCCCGCCGCCGCGTACCTGAGCTTTTCTCCCGACGGGTCGTTCCCCACCGACAGCTCGATTCCGAGCCCGCTGCCCGTCCTGCTGCCGAGAGGTCTGGGCGAGAGCTCCGCGTACAGTCCGTAGGCGCTGGCCGCCGTCTTTATGACTGTGAAAAAGGACATGAGATCGTCAGCCGCGCGGGGCAGACCCGTCCGCACCAGCTTTATCGCATTCTGTCCCGAGCCCTCGATATGGCAGGAGCTTTCGGCGTTGATGCCCATTCGCTCGAGGTTCAGGCATATCTGTCTGCGGACGTCCTCTCCCCTGTCAAGCGGAGCGATATCCATGTATCCCGCCTTGTCAAAGGGTAAGTCGGTGCGCCTGCCTTCATTGTCTTCACCGAAGAGGCAGAACTCCGCTCTGCTGCCGAAAAGGAGCTCCGTCCCCTCAGACAGTGCAGCCTCCGCCGCGTTCAGAAGCAGCGTTCTTGTGCAGCACTCGAAGGGCTCGCCCTCGGGCGTTTCTATGGTGCAGTACATTCTCACGACTCTTCCCTGCTCGGGTCTCCACGGGAGCACCGAGATGGTGTCGGGGTCGGGGCGCAGGAACAAATCGGAGCGTGTGTACCTCCCGAAGCCTCTTATCGCGGAAGCATCAAAGGCGATGCCGTGTTCAAATGCGCGCTCCAGCTCGCAGGGCATTATCGAGACGTTCTTCTGCCTGCCGAAAACGTCGCAGAAGGTCAGCTTGATAAACTTGACGTCCTCCTCCGCGACGTAGCGGATCACATCTTCTACTGTGTATCTCATCAGTTTATGCGTCGTCAAATTCAGATACCATAGCCGAGACGGTGTTCTTCGCATCGCCGTAGATCATGACAGTGTTGTCGTTGGTGAAGAGCGGATTCTCGACACCCGAGAAGCCTGCGCCCTTACCGCGCTTGAGCACGAATACCGTGCGCGCTTCGTATGCGTTGATTATCGGCATACCGTACAGCGGCGAGGTCTCATCGTTGACAGCGGAAGGATTGACAACGTCATTTGCGCCGATAACGATAGCAACATCGGTATTCGGCATCTGAGGATTCATTTCGTCAGCAGTCTTGAGCTGCTCGTAAGGAACATTCGCCTCAGCCAGAAGTACGTTCATGTGACCGGGCATTCTTCCCGCAACGGGGTGAATCGCAAAGCTTACCTCAGCGCCGTTCTCTTCAAGCTTGTCGCAAAGCTCCTTGACAGCGTGCTGTGCCTGAGCTACCGCCATGCCGTAGCCGGGGATGAATACAACCGAGCTTGCAGCTTCAAGGATAAGATAAGCGTCCTCGACAGACATGGAGCGAGGCTCCTTCTGCTCGCCTGCTGCACCCTTTTTCTTTGCAGCAGAAGCGCTTGCGAAGAGCAGGCTGTAAAGCGTGCGGTTCATCGCCTTGCACATGATGAGGGTGAGGATAAGTCCGCTGGTGCCGACAAGACATCCCGACACTACGAGCACGGAGTTGGATATCGAAAGACCTGCAAACGCAGCGGCAAGTCCCGAGAAAGCGTTCAGCAGAGAGATGATAACAGGCATATCTCCGCCGCCGATGCAGATAACCATAGTAAAGCCGAGTATCAGGAACGCCGCAGTAACGGTGATGATACCTATCATGCCGATGTCGCTAGTAACAACGCCCGCGATCTGCAGAGCGTAAACTACCACGCCCACAAGTCCCACAATGGCAAGCAGTGCGTTGACAGCGTTCTTAGCGGGGATAGTCACGTTCTTCTTGAACGCCTTGCCCGAGAGCTTGCCCCAGGCTACGATGGAGCCGGTGAAGGCTATCGCACCGATGGCGATGGTAAGTCCCAGGGCCACCGACGAGAATACGTTCACGTCAGGATCGGTCATGTACTGTGTCAGCGCAACAAGCAGCGAGGACAGACCTCCGAAGCCGTTGAACAGCGCAACCAGCTGAGGCATTCCGGTCATCTCGACCTTCTTAGCCCATACCGCACCGATCACCGAGCCGAGCGCTATCGCCGCTACCGCCCACAGATAGGCGTTTTTCAGCGGCGCTGCAGTAAGAGTATCGGTGACCTTCTTTTCCAGCAGAACAGTAACTACTGCGATCATCATACCCACAGAGGACATGAGGTTGCCCCTTCTGGCGGTGTCCGCCTTTCCGAGCAGCTTTATGCCGCGTATGAACAGCACCGACGAGATCATGTAAAGTACCGTCGTCAGCACCACGCTTATTTCAGCCCAATTCATTATTTATCCCCCTTCTTCTGTTATTTGATTTTTATAATTTAATTTTATATTTTTATTTAAATATTTTTGTTTTAAGTTTGTTAATTTACTATTTATTATTTCTATAATATTTTGTTCATTTAATTTATT
>CAMVIL010000207.1 GCA_947167535.1 uncultured Ruminococcus sp.
CTACGATCAGGAAGAGAGCGACATGATAAAGCTGGAGCAGGTGGACGAGCTTATCTCTCAGCACCCCAACGAGCTTTATATGGAGGCGACGCAGAACTACGGTACGGCTACTATCCCGAAGAACGAGACCACCGAGCTTTCCGTTAATATGCTGGGTATCACCGACTCGCAGTTCAAGCTTCCCACCGTCCGCAAGCAGATAATAAAGGGCAGAGCCATAACCAAGGCCGACTGCGAGCAGTTCAAGCACAGCTGTATGATCTCGGACATTTTCGTACAGCAGTACTTCAAGCCCAACGAGGATCCCATCGGCAAGACGCTGACCTTCACGATGGAGGACGGCGAGAACTACCACTTTACGGTAGTGGGCGTTATCGAGTATACCGACCTTGAAAAGAATCAGCTCGGCTTGAACAAGACTAACGACATCAACGAGCTCACGACCCACGTATATGTGCCCTACCACACGATGCTCAAGCTTTCGGGCAAGGAGCCCAGGGAGCAGACTATGGACTGGGTCAACATCTGCTGGACTTCCGACTGCGACGTTGAAACGGCTAAGCAGTACTGCCGTGAATACTTCGACAAGGCTTACGCCAACAACGACCAGTGGGAGGTTGAGATCTACGATCCGGTTGAGCAGATGGGCATGATAAACACGGTGCTCAACGTTATCACGGTAGCGATATCCGTCATCGCGGCTATCTCGCTGATAGTAGGCGGTGTCGGCGTTATGAACATCATGCTGGTAAGCATACTTGAGCGTACACGCGAGATCGGCGTGCGCAAGGCTATGGGTGCGCTGAACACCGATATCAGACGGCAGTTCGTTATCGAGGCTGTAATAATCTGTCTGATAGGCGGACTCATCGGCGTGCTGATAGGCATTTCCAACGGCTTTTTGATAAGCGCTGTCGCCAAGGCGCTGATGAACAGCATGGCATCCCAGTATGCCGAGTACATCACGCTTACGGTACAGCCTTCGCTGGTAGCGATAATCGTATCCTTAAGCTTCTCGATGCTGACGGGTCTGGCGTTCGGCTACTACCCCGCAGAGCGTGCGGCAAAGATGAACCCGATCGACGCCCTCAGATACGAATAACAGAATACGCAATTCAGGCGGGAAGGCATACGGCAAGCTTTCCCGCTTGTTTTTGTCTCCGGTACTTAAAGCACAACGGTAAAACGCCCCGGGAAGCTTGTCGCGGGGCGTTTTGCGGTATTATCATATATCGAAGGTAAAAATGTTTTATGTCAGGAAATTTCAGCCAAGAACGCTGAGATATCTGTCGCCGGAGTCGGGGAGCAGAGCCACGATGGTCTTGCCCTTGTTCTCGGGTCTCTTGGCGAGTACGGCAGCTGCGTGGATAGCAGCACCTGAGGAAATGCCCACCAGCACGCCCTGAGTCTTAGCGAGCTGCTTGGCGTCAGCATAAGCGTCGTCGTTGCTTACGGTGATGATCTCGTCGTAAACGTCGGTGTTGAGCACATCGGGAACGAAGCCTGCGCCGATGCCCTGGATCTTGTGAGGACCGCTGTTGCCGCCGCTGAGTACGGGGGAGCTTTCGGGCTCAACTGCAACGATCTTGACGTCGGGGTTCTGCTTCTTGAGGTATTCGCCGACACCTGTAACGGTACCGCCTGTACCTACGCCGCTGATGAAGATGTCCACCTTGCCGTCGGTATCAGCCCAGATCTCGGGACCTGTGGTCTCGAAGTGAGCGCGAGCGTTAGCGGGGTTCTCGAACTGCGACAGAATGATAGAGCCGTCGATCTCCTCAACGAGAGCCTTAGCCTTGTTAACGGCGCCGGTCATACCTGTCTTGCCGTCGGTGAGGACGATCTCTGCGCCGTAAGCGGTGATCATGTCGCGGCGCTCCTTGGTCATGGTCTCGGGCATAACGATGATAACGCGGTAGCCTCTTGCTGCGCCGACGGAAGCGATACCGATACCGGTATTACCGGAAGTCGGCTCGATGATAGTGCCGCCGGGCTTGAGTCTGCCCTTTTCCTCGGCGTCGTTTATCATGTAGATCGCTGCTCTGTCCTTTACCGAGCCTGTTACGTTGAAGTATTCCAGCTTGGCGAGGATCCTCGCGTCGAGGTTGTTAGCCTTTGTGTAATTGGACACTTCCAGCAGCGGAGTACCGCCGATGAGTTTGTCTGCGCTTGTTACTAATGCCATTATAATACATCTCCTTAGAGTTTTAAAATATAGTCTTGGGTGTTGTGATGTGTGGGGGTGGGGGGTGTGCCTTCGGCACACTTGGGTTATTTCCCTCGCCGCGCTTCGCTTGGCGTCGGGAAATTTAAAATCGGCATTGGTGGGGTTCTCGCCCGATGGTGCTATATTTACGGTAGTCCCTTTGGGGGAATTTGTCTTTTGTATGCCGATTTTAATTTGATATAACTTTCTGCTTTGAGCCTTGGGCTTTTCGTCGCTCACGCGACGACTCTGGGGCTCCTCGCCCCGCAATAAGCCCCGCAGGGGCGTTTGCCGACCCCATCGACAGCCTCGCGCGGCTGGACCCGCGTTTTTGGGGGTGGCTCTTCTCCTATATTATACCATATCCCTATCGGAAAATCAAGCATTAAAATGCCTGCTTCAGATCTGCGATGATATCGTCGATGTGCTCGGTACCGATGGACAGTCTGATGGTGTTAGGCTTGATGCCCTGCTCAGCCAGCTCCTCCTCGTTGCACTCGGAATGTGTGGTGGAAGCGGGATGGATCGCCAGACTCTTAACGTCTGCAACGTTCGCCAGCAGCGAGAACAGTTTCAGCTTGTCGATGAACGCCTGAGCCTCCTTAGCGCCGCCCTTGATCTCAAATGTGAAGATGGAGCCGCCGCCGTTGGGGAAGTACTTCTTGTACAGAGCCTGCTGTGCGGGGTCTGAGGTGAGGGACGGGTGGTTTACCTTCTCTACCTGAGGCTGCTCGCTGAGGAACTTCGCTACCTTCAGCGCGTTCTCAACGTGACGCTCAACTCTCAGGGACAGAGTCTCCAGACCCTGCAGGAAGATGAAAGCGTGTACGGGGGAGAGGGTAGCGCCTGTGTCGCGGAGCAGGATAGCTCTGATGTAGGTCACGAATGCAGCAGCGCCTACGTCCTTTGCAAAGCTTACGCCGTGATAGCTCACGTTGGGCTCGGTCAGCCAGGGGAACTTGTCATTCTGCTGCCAGTCGAACTTGCCGCTGTCGATTATCACGCCGCCGATGGTGGTGCCGTGACCGCCGATGAACTTGGTGGCGGAGTGGATAACGATGTCTGCGCCGTACTCGATAGGTCTTACGAGGTAAGGAGTAGCGAAGGTGTTGTCAACGATCAGCGGGATGCCGTGCTTGTGAGCGATCTTTGCGATAGCCTCGATGTCAACGACTTCGGAATTGGGGTTGCCGAGAGTCTCGATCTGAACTGCGGTGGTGTTGTCCTGAATTGCCGCCTCGATCTCTTCGAGATTGAAAGGATCAACGAAGGTAGTCTCGATACCTTCATGGCTGTGACCGTTTAGAGATTGTACTTCTCTGTGAGATATTCCTCAACGAGTTCCGCTTCGGTAGCATCGCTCTTGAACATGCCGCAGAGGGCCTCGTGGCGGTAGTATCTTAGAGGTGATGGTGGTCTTGCCCGAGCCGTTGGGGCCGGCGATGACGA
>CAMVIL010000208.1 GCA_947167535.1 uncultured Ruminococcus sp.
AGCTCCACCGATAACGCCGATTACTACTTCAACTGGTGGGGCGGCAACTTCCGCGGCGCCAAGGACTATCCGATAGATCTTGGAGAGCATCAGGACAAGCTGGTCTACTCTCCCCACGACTACGGCCCCACCGTTTACCAGCAGCCGTGGTTCGAGGGCAGCTATGACTACGATTCGCTGATGAAGGACTGCTGGAAGGACAACTGGTTCTTCCTCTATGAGAACAAGACAGCACCTCTGCTGATCGGCGAATGGGGCGGTTTCATGACCGACCCCAACATTACCTGGATGACTCATATGCGTACTCTGATAAAGAAGTACCATCTGAACCACACCTTCTGGTGCTTCAACGCCAACTCGGGCGACACCGGCGGACTGGTGCTGGATGACTTCACCACATGGGACGACGAGAAGTATAACTTCGTCAAGGAAGTTCTCTGGCAGGAGGACGGCAAGTTTGTCGGACTCGACCACGCTATCCCGCTGGGTGACAAGGGCATCACCTGCAAGAAGGCTAAGGGACTCAAATGATAATATCTGCCGTACTCTTTCCGCGGAGTACGGCAGTTTTTTTATAAAAATATTATTCAAAGATTGACTTCGTGATAAAAACGTGATATAATAAGCTTTATGTAATAATTTTTCATGACAGGAGGTGATCTTGTGGAGAGTAGAAAAACCATATGCGTTATAACGTCGCTGCCCGAACACTCTCAGGCACAGAGGGTGCTTGACGGAGTTTTTGCTCAGTGTGAGAAATACGGCTATAACGTTGCGGTCTTCGCGTCTATGACACACCTGAAGTTCCATGTTTTCGATCAGGTGCGCGGCGAGAAGAATATCTATAACCTGATAAACTACGGCTTCTTCGACGGAATCGTTCTCGATACCATAACCCTTACCGAAGACGAAACCGATGATCTCCTTGACAGGCTCGTGGACGAGTATTACGCTCAGGGCAGCAAGGCACCTGTTGTTTGTGTGAGTATGCCGTATAAAGATTTTCCTGTTGTCAGCAGCAGCAATGAGATAATTATTCGCGAGATGTGCAGACACGCTATCGAGCTGCACGGCTGCAGGAACATCTGCCTGCTGACAGGCTTCAAGGATCACCCCGAGGCTGAGGAGCGCCTTGCGATCATGAAGGACGAGGTCGAAAAGCACGGACTTGAGGTCACCGACGACCATCTGGTCTACGGCGATTTCTGGTATCCCAGCGGCGAAAAGCTGGCGGACGATATTGCCGAAGGCAGAGTCTCAAAGCCTGACAGCGTTATCTGTGCTTCCGACCACATGGCTCTCGGACTCATCGACAGGCTCGAAAAGCACGGATTCAGGGTGCCGGAAGATATCGTGGTCATAGGCTTTGAGGGTACGTTGGAAGCGGCGATAGCAAAGACTTCGCTCACCTCCTATGAATCGAATTTCTCAAAAGCCGCCGCCAATGCGGTGGACGAGATAAGAAAGATGATCGATCCCGACAAGGAGATAAGCCCCTTTGAACCCGACCTCGAGAAGATGCTGCACCGCGGCATGAGCTGCGGCTGTCCTCCCGATTATACCTACTCCGCGAAAGCTTTCCGCGACTCGCTCTATTTCACCGGCAGGAATTACAACGAGGATACCATGCTCGAGAATATAGACATCGGACTGCTGATGGAAAACTACGTTCTGGAGCAGCTGACGGATTCCGAGACCCCTGCGCAATGCCTCAAAAAGATCTCGGATACAACATATCTCCTGATGCCTTTTGACAATTTCTATATGTGCCTGAGGGACGACTGGCTCAATTCCGAAGCCGATATCGTCAAAGGCTATCCCGAACAGATGCGAATGGTGATGCAGGGCTCCGATATCGGAGAGAAGTACTTCTGCACCGATGACGAAAGCTTCCTGTTCGATACAAAGCTCATGGTGCCGCGTATCCATGAGTACACCGAACGCCCCAGCGTCTTCTATTTCTCGGCGATACATTTTGCCGAAAAAATGCTGGGCTACGCAGTGCTCCAGCGACCGCTGAAAAACAGCTGCCACATGAACCTCGTCTACCGCAACTGGCTGAGACTGGTCAACAACTCCCTCGAGATGGTTAGGGCGAAATACCGCTATATCACCCTCTCGATACACGATAAGCTCACGGGAGTATATAACAGACGCGGTATGTATGACGGTCTGAAAAAGCTCAGGCAGAACTCGTCCCCCGAGGACAATCTGCTGGTCAGCGTTATAGATATGGACGGACTGAAATATATCAACGACACCTTCGGACACAACGAGGGCGACTTCGGCATCATCACCGTCAGCAAGGCGGCGAGTGAGATCGCGGGAGATAACGGTATCTGCGTCCGCGCAGGCGGAGATGAGTTCTTCGTGATAAGCGTCGGCAGATTCACCGAAGCTTCGGAGGAGGCTGTCATCAAACGCTTCCACGAGACGCTGAGCAGGCTCTCGGAAAACAGCGGCAAGCCTTATCCCGTCCGCGCAAGCATCGGCTGCCAGATAAGCGATCTCGGCGGCAAGCTTGTGGTTGAGGAAGCTCTGTCGGTGGCTGACCGTAAGATGTATCATGAGAAACAACAGCGCAAGGCTGCCCGCAAATAAGTGAGGGCAGAGGATTGAATAGATATGTACCTTACGGCTATGGAACAGCCCGCGGCGGGACATGGACGGCGCTGTTCATCATGGGCTGGGACGCTTTTCTGATGACCCGCTTTCTGGGTCTCGAAGGCGCACGCACCGGCTGTGTTATTATGACTGCTGTTGCCTGCATACTGGCTCTGCTGTTTATGCTTTCCGATGTCACCACGAATCTGAAAAGGCGCGGCAGGATAAAGCAGATGAACGAAATGCTGGCTGAGCCTTACGTCTGCGGCAGCATTCTGCGCGTTTACTATGTCCACAAGCGCACACGCAAGGAGCTGACTGCCGAACAGCTGAGGACGGTCAGTCCCAAGGAGAAGCTCTGCGTCTTTGAGGCGGAATACACCGATCCCGTTACCGGTGAGCGCCGCACCGTGACCTCAGAGCCATATGTTCAGGATCTGAACGTCTTTCTCAGCGGCAAGTCCGTTGAGGTGCATTACACCCCCGACGGCGAGGTGTGGGCAGAACCTGCCGAATACCGCGAGAGCATGGAGCAGGAGTCAATAGGCGACGACAAAAAAAGGACCGACCGCCGCTACTGGGTGTCGGAGCACGCTGTGCCGCTGGCGCTGGGCGTGTACGCTTTTGCGGGACTTGTTATATACCTGATATTCCGCTCGTTTTGATAGAATAGCGAAAGCCGAAGGACTGCCTGTCCCTCGGCTCGTTTTCACTTTACAAAGTTCAGTCTCATGTCGGTGTACTTCTGCACCTTGTCGGCAAAGCCCAGCTTTTTGTAGATGGGGTAGCCCTCGTCGGTGGCGATAAGGTCTATCCTGCTAAGCCCGTGCTCACGCCCGTAGTCGATGAGGTTTTTCATCAGCCGGGTGCAGATGCCCCTGCCGCGGTAGGCGGGCTCGGTGTAGACGCTCAGCACCTCGCCGTCAAAACCGTTGGGCAGGAAAGGGCTCGCGGGCTTTTCCATAATATAGAGGTAAGCCGCTGCCACGGGACGTCCGCCGTCGCGGGCGACAAAGGCGATGAGCTCCCGCCCGAGCCTTCGCTCAAAGTA
>CAMVIL010000209.1 GCA_947167535.1 uncultured Ruminococcus sp.
CCGAACTGCACCGCCAGAGCATAGCCAGCGATGAGCTGTGCGCTGTATGCCTTTGTGGTGGCAACTGCGATCTCGGGACCTGCGAGGGTGTAGAATACGTTGTCGGCTTCACGCGCGATGGAAGATCCCACTACGTTTACGATAGCCAGCGTCTTGATGCCATTTTTCTTCGCGAGTCTCAGCGCCTCGAGAGTGTCGGCAGTCTCGCCCGACTGGGAGATGACTACTACCAGCTGATTGGGATCGAGAATGGGTCTGCGGTATCTGAACTCGGAAGCCAGCTCTACTCTTACGGGGATCCTTGTCAGATCCTCGATGACATACTGCAGCGCCATGCCAACGTGCCATGCGGAACCGCAGGCTACCATTGTGATGGAACTGATATCCTTGATCTCTTCCTCGCCGAGACCTATCTCGGAAAGGTCGATCTTGCCTTCCTTCATTACGGAATTGAGGGTGTCGCCTACTGCCTTGGGCTGCTCGTGGATCTCCTTGATCATGAAGTGCTCGTAGCCGCCCTTTTCAGCTGCCTCAGCGTCCCACTCGATCTCGGTGGGCTGGATATCAACTTCGTCGCCGTTGAGGTCGTAGAAGTGAGCCTCACCAGGAGTGATCCTTGCGCACTGGAGATTGTCGATGTAGTAAACGGTGCGGGTGTACTTGAGGATCGCGGGAACGTCGGAAGCTATGTAGCTCTCGCCGTCGGTGATGCCGATGATCATCGGGCTGTCCTTACGTGCTACCCAGATCTCGCCGGGATAGTCAGCAAACATGAGCTCCAGCGCATAGGAACCGCGAACGCGCACCATAGTCTTGCAGATGGCGTCGATGGGACCCTGCTTGTATTTCTTGTAGTAATAGTCAACGAGCTTAACAGCTACCTCAGTGTCGGTATCGCTGTAGAAGGTGTAGCCGTGTCTCTCAAGCTTTTCCTTGAGCTCCTTGTAGTTCTCGATAATGCCGTTGTGAACGCCTACCACCTCGGACTCAACTTTGCCCGAAGCACTTCCGGTGCAGTTGCCCGAAACGTGGGGGTGAGCGTTAGTCTGGGAAGGCTCGCCGTGAGTCGCCCAGCGAGTGTGACCAATTCCGCAGCAGCCGGGGACAGCCTTGCCGTCGTCGGTCTTCTCCGCAAGATTGCGAAGTCTGCCGACAGCCTTGACTACCTCAGCCATACTCTCGCCGTCACGGACTGCGAGACCTGCAGAGTCGTAACCTCTGTATTCAAGCTTGGAAAGCCCGTCAAGCAGTATGGGTGCTGCCTGATGTCTTCCTGTAAATCCAACTATTCCGCACATGAAACTCTCTCCTTATTTATTAGTATTGTACTTTGCTTCTATTATATTCCAGATGTTAGCTCTCATATACCCGAACCACTCGGCAGTCGCCTCATTCTCGGGCTCAAAGGACAGTATCTTTTCGACACTTCCCTGCTCCTTCGCTATCCTGCGGCTCTCGGGGTACTCTATCTCAAAAGCCAGACACACCTGACCCACCAGATAGTCGGCAGGGTGTTTTCTCAGCGATTTCAGCACCGTGGTGCCGTTGAGGAAGCACTGCTTCACCTCGTCGCTGACTTCCGACGTCTTGAACTGCTCCTCGGGGATATCATAGATGTCCTTCGGGGGGATCATGCAGTTGACGTAGAGAATGTCGATCTTGTCGGCGTCACGCAGAAGCTTGCAGTAGCTAAGCCTGCTCTCGGGGATACCCTCCGGCAGACGGTACACGCTGTGGTAACGTATCGCCGTCTCGATGATGCCGAGCTCTTCCTCCGACAGCCCGTCCGCGAACTTTTCTATAAGTCCCTCACAAAACAGCAGATCGGCTCCGAACTCAGCGTGGTTTACCGAAAGCGCGTCATTGAAAGTGCCGTAGCGTCTGACCTGCTCAAAGCGTCCGATGTCGTGGAGCATTCCGCAGAGCCAGCTCAGCTCGACGTCGGCGCCCTCCCCTGCGGCGATGCGCTCGCAGAGCGACGCCACTCTGTAGGTGTGGTCGATCTTCAGCTTTATCTTGGGATCCTCGGCGTTGTATGCAGACACATAGTCGCGAAACGCCTCAATTATCTTTTGTCTGTCTATAACCATTATCTCTCTTTACACCGGAACCTTCTCGGGCTCGTTCTGTGCTTCCATCTGCGCCTTGAGCATCTTGTAGGTCTCACTGTTCATTCCCTCGACGCCTTCCTGATGATAGGTGGTAACGATGTTTGCAACCAGATCTCTGATATCTCTGCGGTTGCTGTAAGCCGCATCAAGAAGAAGCTTCAGATGAACGAAAAACTCGTCGGTGTCAAAGGGAATGGGACAGCCGATGTGTATCTTGTTGTTCTCGGTCTTTCTCAGACCCTCCTCAGCCATCAGCTTTTCCTCGTAAAGCTTCTCACCGGGACGCAGACCCGTATACTCTATCTTGATATCCACATCGGGCTTGAGACCGGAAAGTCTTATCAGGTTTCTGGCCAGCGTGTCGATCTTGACAGGCGAGCCCATGTCGAGGACGAATATCTCGCCGCCCTTGGCGTAGGTTCCCGCCAGCATTACAAGGCTTACCGCCTCGGGTATAGTCATGAAGTAGCGGATTATGTCGGGGTGGGTCACCGTAACGGGACCGCCCTTCTCGATCTGCTTCTTGAATATCGGGATAACGCTTCCGTTGGAGCCCAGCACGTTTCCGAATCTGAGCGCCACGAACTCGGTCTTGATGTTCTTGTAGAATTCCGCGTTGTTCTCAACGTCAAGCTCGGGATTTCCTCTCTTGGCGTACTGGGTGAACAACTGAGGTATCTCAGCCGCCTTGCCCGCCTTTATCTTGGCGTCAAAGCTCTGGATTATCATTTCGCACAGACGCTTGCTGGCACCCATGATGTTGGTCGGGTTGACGGCCTTGTCCGTACTGATCAGGACGAAGCGCTCGCAGCCGTGAACCATGGCGGCATAGGCGGTCTTATAGGTCCCGATGGCGTTATTTTTGATTGCCTCGTTGGGGCTGTCTTCCATGAGGGGGACATGCTTGTGGGCAGCCGCGTGGTAGACAATGTGGGGCCTGTACTCTTCAAATACTTCAAAGATGCGGCGGCTGTCGCGCACGGAGCCGATCAGGACCACCAGATCGAGGTCCGGATATTTTTTCCTCAGCTCCAGCTGGATGGCGTAGGCGTTGTTCTCGTATACGTCGAAAATGATCAGCTGCCGGGGTTCGTGGGCGGCTACCTGGCGGCACAGCTCCGAGCCGATGCTTCCGCCGCCGCCGGTGACCAGGACGACCTTGCCGTGTATAAAATCAAACACCTCTCCCATATCCGGAGTGATCATATCGCGCCCCAGCAGGTCCTCTATGGCCACTTTTTTCATGGCGGAGACTGTCACCTGGCCTAAGACCAGCTGGTACATGGCGGGGATCTGCTTGAGCTCGCAGCCGGTCTCGCTGCAGATGCCGATTATCTCCCGCTTCTCCTTGGCCGGCGCCCCCGGTATGGCCAGGAATATCTTGTCGACCTTGTACTTTTGCACGGCGCTGAGGATCTCCTCCCGGCCGCCGACGATGGGAACGCCGTCGATAAACCTGCCCCATTTGTTGCGTTCGTCATCGATAAAGCATACCGCTTTGTCATTGACCTCTCTGGCCAGATTCAGGTCCCGAAGGA
>CAMVIL010000210.1 GCA_947167535.1 uncultured Ruminococcus sp.
ACGGCTTCCGCTTCGGCGCGGTTGACCTTGGTCTTGCTGCGGTCGTAGAAGCCATCGACGTTCACCCAGCTCACCTTCGACTCGGGGTCGTCGGGTGAGGGGAAGGTCAGCAGTTTGTTCTCGTAGAAGCGAGCGTTGGAGAACGCGATGAGGCTCTCGTGGCGGGAACGGTAGTGCCAGAGCAGGTGCTTTGAAGGCATCGTCAGCGCGAGGCAGTCGTCCAGCACGCTCTCTAAGTCCTCGTTTTCGATGTTATCCTCGTCGGTGTGGTTCACCGAGAAGAAGCTTGTAGGCGGCAGCTGACGCGGGTCGCCGACGACTATCACGTTGTCGCCGCGGGCGATAGCGCCCACTGCTTCGGAAGTCGGCAGCTGCGAAGCCTCGTCGAATACAACGAGGTCGAACTTGGGGAAGGTCGGGTCGATGTACTGTGCGCAGGAGATGGGCGACATCAGCATACACGGGCAGAGCCTGCGGAGCAGGTTTGGTATGCGGTCGAACAGCTTGCGGATAGAGAGCATACGTCCGCCCGAGCGTATTGCCTTTTGCAGCACAGCGACTTCTGAGCTGCCCGCGCCCGAGCTTACGTTCGGCACGTTGGCCGACAGCTTGGCGCAAAGCTCCTGTATCGTCAGCCGCTCGAATTCTGCGGCGGTGTCGCGGTAGCGCTGTATCTCGCTCTCGAATTTCGTGTCGCTGTAGGTGCCGAGTGCCGCCTCGCGCCTGAAGGAGCTGTCGATGACGGCGCGCGCGAACGCATTGTCGAAGGCACGGGGCAGCTCAGCGAAGGTCACATCGCCGCCGAACAGCGCCTCAACGGTGCTGGCGAGCCCCAGCTGCTTCATCTGCTCGATGATCGCCTGCAAAGCGGTGCGCTCGCGAAGCTTGCCTATACCGTTCTTCATCTTCGCGGTCTCGGCGGTGATGTAGGCAAAAACGTCCTCGCTGCGGTCAGCTTCACGCATATCCATAAACTGCGTAAGCTCCTCATCGGTGAGCTTGTTGAACGCCGCAGCCGTTTCATGCTCGGCTGCGATCAGCCGGCAGTAATTATCTATTGCCGCCTCGTCGTTGAGACCCTTCTGAGCGGCGCTCTGGGTGAGAGCTGTCTTCTCGCCGAAATACTCCGTCAGCTTGTCGAGAAACTCCCCGAGATTCTGCTTGTTGACGGTGCCCGACTGCTTTGAGTGCAGGTCAAGCTCCTTCGCCAGCTTTTTCAGTCCGAAGTGCTTGGGCAGCGCCCACTTCTGCTCGGCACGCTTGACCTCAAGCTTCATGTTCTGAGCGTCTACCCCGAAGACGGTATTCTCGAAGGTCTGCTCCAGTTCTGTCTGTTTTGAGGAGACTATCTTGCGCTGATTTTCGAGTGCGTATGCCTCGTTGACGGTATCCCACCAGCCCCTGACGGACATTTCTTCGGGAGCTCCGGTGACGGCGCATAGCTTGTCGAAGCTTGCCTTTTCTGCCGCAGTCACAGCGGCTGCTCTGTCGCAGAGCTCGGCAAATCTGTCGCGGATCTCGGGGGAGTAGGCGGGGTTGATATAGTTTTTAAGCGGAGACTGACTCAGTTCGCTGCCGAGGTCACGCCCCGCGGCGGAAGCCTGCGATACGGCAGCCTTCATCTGAGTCAGCTTTTCGGGGGTGCAGGAGTCGGCGAACTCGGCGGGTATGGATATCACGCCCTTCATGTCGCCCGTCGCGTCGTATTCGATTATCGCGTCGTACAGCGAGACTCCGCAGCTCTGGGGCTTGTGCAGCCGTCTGGCTTCTTCGTTGAAGCTCTGCCGCAGCGCGCCGAGATTTTCTGCGGTGCGGGCGTACTCCTCGGGGGATTTGATGTGCCCGACCTCGAGAGTCTTTTCCAACTGCCCCAGCACGGCTTTCTTCTGCGCCTTGTTGGAGTGCAGCTCCAGGCAGAAGGGGTCGAGACCGATCTTCGCGAGACGCTTCTGGACTACCGACAGCGCCGCCTGCTTCTCGGCGACGAAAAGCACCGACTTGCCGTTGTAGAGCGCGTTTGCTATCAGATTGGTTATCGTCTGGGATTTGCCTGTTCCGGGAGGGCCGTGAAGTACGAAGCTCTCGCCCTTTGAAGCGGCGTAGATGGCAGCCAGCTGAGAGGAATCGGCGCCTGTGGGTATCGCCATGTCGGAGGGCTTGACTGCCTCGTCCATCTCAAAGGGTGTGAGCTCGGGCATATGCGGCTCCCACTCGGGCTTGCCCGAGATGAGCGACGCTACCACCTTGTTGGATCTAAGCTCCTCGGTGCGGTTTTTCAGGTCGTTCCACATAATGAAGCGGCTGAAGGAGAACTGTCCGATAAAGGCTACCTCCTCCACATCCCAGCGCTCTTTTGCCATGACGGCGCGGCGTATCGTGCTGAATACCAGCGGTATGTCGGTGCCGCTCTCATCCTCGGGGAGCGGGTCGAGGCCCGTGATGTTTATCCCCTGATCCTGTCTGAGCATTTCCAGCAGGGTTATGTTCATCTGCGCGTCCTCGTCGCGTATTCTCAGCGAATAGCATCGGTTTCTCAGGTCGCGCACCAGATCTATCGGTATCAGGATAAGCGGTGCGAATCTCGGCTTCTCGCTCTTCTCAGACTCGTACCAGCGCAGGAATCCCAGCGCCAGATAGAGGGTGTTGACGCCGTTTTCCTCGATAGAGTTCTTGGCGCTGCGGTGAAGCTTTTTGAGCTTTGTCTCCAGTTCCGCCTCGCTGAGGAAGCTGCGGACGCGGCCGTTTTGGAACTCGGCTTCGGCGATGGCTGTCACCTTGTCGGCGTTGTTTTCCGGCTCGAATATCTTGTTGTCGGATATGATGAATGTCTTTTCCTGCGGTATCGGGAGTATGCGGAAGCTCTCGCCGCGGCTGATCTCGTCCTCAAGTCTGCCGAGGTCGGCGGTCATCAGCTGGACGTTTGAAGCGGCGGGACGGAAATTCAGCAGGGAATTTCTCAGACTCAGATCTAAGAGCTTGCGCTCCCAGATCTCCAGCCTCGTGAGGGGAGTCGCGCCCTCGCCGACGGCGCCGTGCAGCGTGAGGTCTATCTCCTTCGGCGCAGAGGTTATCTCGCGGTTGCCGAACCTGCCGAGGTCGGCACTGGTCTGAACTATCTCCTCGGCGCGCAGGGGTATCGGGCGTATCCCGCTGGCCCTGCATCGGGATATGTCTATGGACATTATGAACTTGTCGGGATCGTCAAAATGAGCCATGGCGGCTGCGGAAGCCTTCTCGATGTCGGCGTTTTTTCCCGCGCAGATGGCGGTACACTCCACGAGGAACAGCTCGTCGATGCCGCTTGCCGCACGCTTTGTGATGGCGGAAGCGTCCTCGTTTATGCACTCGGGGAAGTTCTGCTCCTCCAGCCAGACCGCCGCAAAGGCGTGACCCTCGATGACGCAGATCATCGGGCGGAGCCCCACCGCTTCAAGGCAGGAGCAGTATAGCAGCGTCATGTCCAGACAGTTCGCCTGCTTGGTCGACAGCACAACGTCGGCGGTGCGCACCTTCTGACCGGTGCTCTCAAATCCCGGAGGCGCCATGACGTAGGTGATGTTCTCCTGCTGGAGCGCGGCAAAGATCGCGGCCGCCTGAAGCTTTGCGGTGTTGGGATTGTGGGTCTGATACTCAGTGAATGAGGGAT
>CAMVIL010000211.1 GCA_947167535.1 uncultured Ruminococcus sp.
ACCTCCGCGAAAAGACCTCGAAGCTCACCTCGTCGCCCGGGGTGTACCTTATGAGGAACAAGGAGAACGCGATAATCTACATCGGCAAGGCTAAGAACCTCAAAAACCGCGTGACGAGCTATTTCCGCGAGAATCCCGACCATACCCCGAAGGTCGCGGCAATGGTCTCGAACGTATACGATTACGACTACATCGTGGTGGACAGCGAATACGAGGCTCTGCTGCTCGAATGCAGCCTTATCAAGCAGCACAAGCCCAAGTACAATATCCTGCTCAAGGACGACAAGGGCTACCACTATATCCGCATCTCCGACGAGGACTACCCCCGTATCACCAACGTCAAGAACACAAAGGCGCCGGGCACCTACCTCGGACCGTACACAAGCGGCTCCGTGGTCAAGGAGGCGGTCAACGAGGCTAACCGCGTGTTCATGCTCCCGACGTGCAGGCGGAGATTTCCGCAGGACTTCGGCAGGGAGCGCCCCTGCCTGAACTACCACATCAAGCTCTGCATGGGCGTCTGCCGCGGCAAAACCGACAAGGAGACCTACAACGCCGCCGTAGCGCAGGCTGTGGAATTCATCAGGACGGGCAGTGCGCAGTCCGTCGAGCGCATGGAGCAGGAGATGAACGAGGCTGCGGAGGCTCTTGATTTCGAGAGAGCTGCCGTGCTACGCGACAGGATAGCAGCCGTGAAAAAGGCTGGCGAAAAGCAGAAGATCATCAACAGCGGCGTCGATTCCACCGACGTGATTGGCATTGCCGAGGACCGCGACGGCATTTTCGTTTCCGTGCTGATGTACCGCGAGAACAGGCTCTTCGACAAGGCTGTTTTCGAGTTCGGCAAGCCCGGCGACGGCGAGGATATACTCAGTATCTTTCTCGCGCAGTTCTACCACGGCCGCACCGATATACCGCGCACTGTCACGGTAGACCATATCCCCGAGGACGGCGAGATCATCGAAAAGATGCTCACCGAGCAGGCTGGCAGGAACGTCCGCCTCCACCAGCCGCAGAGGGGCAGGCTCCCCGAGCTGATGAGGCTCGCGAAGAGCAATTCCGCGGAATATGCGGCGCTCCGGAACGACCGCACCGGCAGGGAGATGATAGCCCTCGAGCAGCTCGGCAAGAGCCTCGGACTCGCAGCTCCGCCGCAGTACATCGAGGCTTACGACATCTCGAACCTGTCGTCGGAATCAATGGTCGCAGGAATGGTCGTATTCGAGGGCGGCAGACCGCTGAAAAAGGCGTACAAGCGCTTCAACATCAAGGAGCAGGAATACCAGAACGACTACGGCAGTATGCGAGAGGTGCTCCGCAGACGGCTCATGCACCTTGTCGAGCAGGACGGCGACGAGTTTTTCAGCCGCAAGCCCGACCTCATACTCCTCGACGGCGGCACCGGTCACGTCCACGCAGTAGAGCCGCTCCTGCGTGAGCTCGGACTCGATATACCGCTGTTCGGCATGGTCAAGGACGACAAGCATCGCACGCGAGCCATTGCTGCCGGCGGCCGTGAGATACAGATAAACGGGCTCAAAGCCGTGTTCGACCTCGTCACGCGCATACAGGACGAGGTACACCGCTATTCCGTCAGCTTCATGCACCAAAAGCACAAGAAAAAGACCTACAGCTCCGAGCTGCTCACCGTCAAGGGCATAGGTGAGAAAAAAGCCGCGCAGATAATGGTGAAGTACAAAACAAGGGCTAACCTGCTGAAAGCTTCGCCCGAGGAGCTCGCTGCCACCGCCGGCGTCAGTATGGATACTGCACGCGAGCTGTGGGAGACCATACAGAATATGTAAAAAAGGCACTGTAACCGTTGTACTCATACGGAAGTATTGCAGATAATTATTGAGGAAAAACCTTTTGAAAAATGGGCGCCCGAAAGAAGAGATCATAGTTTTAGTTGGCAGTCTGCACAATAAACAATGCCCGAAAACGGATTTATCTCTTCGCACTTCTGCATTCTCCTGTGGTTCTGTCGGAGCTTCTGTACCAAATCAAAGTCGTGCTGAGAGATTATTGTAGGGTGAGTGTTCTCGTAAATCAGCCATTCTTCACGCGGTGACTTCATCTTCTTGCGCACCTTGTAGGACTTTCGGTGCGTCTTGAAGTTGACGGTGTGCCCTAAGTATTCCTGCCTTTCAAGAAGCAAGGCAACTGAACTATTAGACCACCTTGTCGAATTTTTGTATGTACCCGAAGCGATGTAGCGTGTGTGACTGATGTGGTATTCCGAAATTGTGGGTATAAGCATTGTCTAAGGTTGAAAATGTGCCCGACAATTTCCAAATAGTAGGATGGCAACACGAAAGCCGCACCCATGACAGGTGCGGCTGAAAAATCCGAGACATGAAAATGAAGCAAAAATGCGGTTTGGGAAAATGTCGTATACCTTGTTGTGGGAAGCTACCAGCACGCCATAGAAAGTGGTGCATACTTTCCACTTTCAGAGATTTTAGGTCGCAAACACCGAAAATAACTTTCCACACAAAGAAGCCATATCTTTTTTCCAATTGCCGCGAGCACAGTTATTGATGTCATCATCAATTCCATTGAAAGAGCATTGCGAACTAAGTATTCTCTCTGAGTTCTTCATATTCCCACCTCCCAATAGTGTAACTCTATAAAGGTATTATATCATATAAGCTAAAATATTTCAATAACAATTTGTAAATTTATTCAAAATGCCGGTTTGTAGTGCGTGCTCCATAAATTGATTCAAGGCTCATAGAAATACTCGATTCGGTCATAATCAGCGCCATACGCCCATATCTCGGCAACATCGGTAGTATCCTTGCCGTTCAGGTTCTCCGCATAGATGCTGAAATATCCGTCATCTGAATCAACGATATCGTCGCCCTTA
Organism: uncultured Ruminococcus sp.; assembly: GCA_947167535.1. Classification (GTDB taxonomy): domain Bacteria; phylum Bacillota; class Clostridia; order Oscillospirales; family Ruminococcaceae; genus YE71. The sequence goes on from CAMVIL010000211.1 coordinate 2,870, forward strand.
TAGAACAGGATCTTAAATTTTGCAAATCCACCTATTTCATCACCTGTCTGCTTGAACGTGATGTACAGGTCATCTCCTGACTGATTGTACTGCACCATTTCGACAGCACTGCGCTCGCCGGTCATAAACGAATCCTTTTTGAAGTTGACCTGGACTTGAAGCTGAGCATTGGAAATGTCACCTTCAAACGAAAAATGGAAATAGTTGCCTTCGCCTGCTGTCAGGGTGATATCGTCAGAGCTTTTGCCTATAACACTGCCGTCGTCCGCATATGCTATGACAGTCGCATCGACGGATATATCCTCTTTTGCAAGGACTTTGTAGATCAGATAAGTTGTTCCGTATTTGTTATAAGCACCTTTCTCGACGATATCATAATACTTATTATTCTCGTATGTTCCCTCTGTTTCGGGTTCAGTCTCAGGCTCGGTGGGAGCTTCGGTCGTTTTCGCTTCTGTTGTTGTTTTTTCCGTGGAGCTTGTTTCTTTAGCGGCTGTTGTTACAGGTTCGGGCGATTTTATCGTATCAACTCTTTCGCCTGAACTGAGACAGCTGCAAAGTGAAATGAACACACCAAGGCAAAGTGCCATAGCTCCGATATTTCTGCATTTTCCCATAACAGTCCCCCTTTTCGTATTGCTGTTGTTGTTTGTGTTTTGCATCTATTTTTAACTTAAATGAGTCTGTTCTTAAATATCTTTCTAGTATTGTTACTTCTACATTATTTGGTAATAGATTATCAAATTTTCTAAATATT
>CAMVIL010000212.1 GCA_947167535.1 uncultured Ruminococcus sp.
ATATGGGGCTTAAGCCCCATATCACAAAAATAGTAAAGAGGTTTAGGGAGAGTCCAGAGAACCCCTTCTCTTGACGTGCGAAGCAAAGTCCAAGGGGCTTCTCTGGCGGGGGTACGGGGGCAGCGCCCCCGGGAAAAGACCAACTAACTTACAAGGAGGACAGATACATGAGCGTTACCGGGTCATCGGTAAATCCGTTATTGAATATAGATACTAATTTTCGGAGTTATCTGAATGCTTACACCAGGTCGTTCCAGAACCATGTTATTGATGGTCAGCTGGATTATGCATTTGATTCCGACTTTGCTGTAAGACAGAAAATCATAGGGCTTTCGGGTTGGAGCAAGCTTTCTAAAGCCATCAATACAGTTGACATAGGTGCTGAAGCTAAGCATCTTTTCCTGCAGTGTGAGCAGGCGGGACCTTTGAAGTATCCCGAGATATATGACATTTTAAAGCGCTGCTGTGAACGTCTTGAATTGAACCTTCCCATCATGCTGATACGCAAGGACTATGAGCGTCCGCTCATATATTCCATTGCCAGCGACATAATCGAGCCCAGCATCATCATCACGAGACCGCTTCTCGATATGTGTTCCGACGACGAGCTTGAGCTGCTCATCGGTGCCGAGTGCGGTCGCATACAGAACAACCACTGTGTCTACAACTGGGCTTTCACCTATCTGAACTACAACAGGGACACCTACAAGCCCTCCGAGCGCAGCTACAAGGGCGCTGTCAACAGCCAGATAGTCGGAGCGCTTTCCGACTGGGTGAGGTATGCCGACATCACTGCCGACAGAGCTGGCATGATTTGTATGCAGTCGCCGGGAAGGTACATCGAAGTGATCTGCGGGCTGCTGAACAAGGGCTACGTTGATTTCTACGGAAGATCCCAGAAGGAATTCGTGCCGCAGGTCATCGAAGCTTTAGTAAAAGCCAACCGCGGCATTGCGGTGCGCAGTCTCATGCCCGACATGGGCGAGCCTCTTCAGAAGAGGATAGTTGCGTCTGCGGAATTTTTAGGCTGCGAGTCGCTTTTCCAGTGGCGGCGCGACATACAGTCTACCGACGCGCACACCTGCAACGGGCAGATCTGCGACGTAAGAAGCAATATAATACTGGCGACGGGAGGACATTGATATGAGTGAATACATCAAAGCCGCCGCTGCCAATGACATTAAAAAGATCAGGGAGTGCTTCACGAAGCTTGCGGCGAACGACGAGCTTACGGCAATTCTCGGGCATGACTTTGCAAACGGGGTCAAGGACTGGAACGCGCTCATCGACAAGCGCAGCCGCGAGCCTTTTACCCTTGTGATACTGGGCGATTTCAAGCGCGGCAAGAGCACCATCATTAACGCTCTTATCGGACACGAGATCGCGCCTTCCAACGTATCTCCCGAGACATACACTATAAACGAGATATCCTACGGTTCAAAGCGCGAAGCCACCGCCGTCCTCGAAAACGGCGACAGAGTGCCGCTTGAGATGACCGACATCACCAGAGACAGGTTAGAGCAGCTGATGAAGATGTTCCCTGCCAAGATAGAGTATCTTGAGATAAAGGACAACGCTCCTATCCTCAAAGAGATACGCATAGTTGACACTCCGGGACTTTCCGACCTTGATTATCTGGACAGGCAGGTCACAGAGTATCTTGTGAATGCAGACGCCATCATGTATGCGGCGAGCAGCCTGCTTCCCTTTTCGGAGTCGGAGCAGATATACTTGGCGTCCCACGTCCAGCCGAGAAAATTCGGTATGCTTTACGTGCTGGTAAACATGATAGACGCCCTCAACACCCAGAACGACGTTGACAAGATAATCAGACGTTTCAAGGTGCTGAGCGAGAAGATAGTGCCCAACGCCTTTGTATACGGCATAAGCGGTGCTGACGAGCTGCGCCGCAAGATGGGCAAGACGAGACTTCCCGACAAGGGCACCAGAGAGTTTTACGAGACTCAGTTCATGCAGTTTGAGATGTCGCTGCAGCGCGACATTATTCTTCGCAAGGACATTATCCGCACAAAGAGAGTCATCACCATGCTGGAGGATATGACAGCCGAGACTATGGCGAAGCTCCACATGGTAGCGGAGATGGCTGAGCTTGACTCGAAGAAGCTGGAGGACAAGGCCAGGGACTTCGACGAGGAGTGTTCGCAGCTTGAAGCGGCTCTCGAGGAGTGCAAGCCTGTGCTGCACCTTTCCATCACCGAGATGCAGCAGGAAGCGGAGACATGGATGTACGAATTCTTCGCGAAGCTGCGTATCAGCATACTGGAGTGCAGAATGAAGAACTCCGAGGGTGAGGACATATTCCCGCCCGAGGACATCGAGAAGTATTTCTATTCCTACCTGATGGAAAAGGTGGGCGAGGCATACCGCACCTGCATAGAGTACCACCGCAGGCAGATGGACGAGCTGGTAGACAAGATGAGCCACCAGCTGGCGAAGAAGCTGGGCATGGAAGACCTGTCGCAGGTGACCCAGTCCACATCGGTAGACCGCATCATGCGCTCGCTGGGCAAGAACGTTACACGTCAGGTAATGGGCGTCAAGATGTTCGGCACCTCCGAGACCTTCCCGCCCGCGACGATGACTTCCTTCAGCAAGATATTAAAGCGCAAGAAGCAGACGGACATCATCGACATTGCGCTTGAGAACTACGACGACATTCGTTCCAACATCGTCAAGGACATTAAGACCGTTTATCAGGATCTTGAAGTCAAGGCGCTTCAGCAGCTGGACAGCATATACCAGTATCAGGCGGAGCTCGGCAAGGAGACGCTGGGTCATGCGCGTCAGATAATGGAAAACTACGACAGCGAGCAGATAGGTGCTGTGATAAACGAAGCTCTGGAGCTTATGAAGGAGCCTGTCGAGATACTGGAGAAATACAAGGAAGAGGAAGAATAATTCCTGATATTTTTCTGATATTTTCACATAATAATCATTGTGATGTGGTAGAATCTGCTTGACGATCATAATGTAGGAGGTGGGTTTATATGCCCAAGCTTTTAGTAGTAGATGATGAGGAGCGTATCCGCGACATAATCCGCGAGTATGCTGAGTTCAATGAGTTTCAGGTGACGGAAGCCGCTGACGGTATGGAAGCGGTGGAGTGCGTCAGGAAGAATGATTTCGACATCATCGTTATGGATATCATGATGCCCAAGCTGGACGGTTATTCCGCCTGCAAGGAGATCAAGAAGATAAAGGACATTCCCGTTATAATGCTTTCCGCGAGAGGCGAGGAGTATGACAAGCTGTTCGGCTTTGAGATAGGCGTGGACGACTATGTTGTAAAGCCGTTCTCTCCGAAGGAGCTGATGGCGAGGATAAGAGCCGTCATTAACCGTGCGAAGGCTTCAAACAAGCTTGAGGACGTTATCACCTACGAGGGGCTGGTCATCAACTTCACCGCCCGCGAGGTGACTATCGACGGTCAGAAAGCTCAGATGACGCCCAAGGAATACGATCTGCTTTTCTATCTGGTGCGCAACATGAACATAGCGCTTTCGAGAGAGAAGCTGCTTGAAGAGGTATGGGGATTTGATTTCTACGGTGACGACCGCACGGTAGACACCCACATCAAG
>CAMVIL010000213.1 GCA_947167535.1 uncultured Ruminococcus sp.
GTGATAAACGAGTTCAAGGACGGTGCCCACAGAAGAGAGACCTCTGCACAGCTGGCTGAAGCGCTGTATGAGTACCACGATCTCGTGCGGACAAAGAGTTCAAAGATCGAAAAGATAATGGCGGTCAACGACAAGATCGACGCCGACACCTTCTATACATCGGCTGACGAGATATCCCATCGCTCGATAGGCTGCCTGATCAGGCACGAGTGCGTCTGCGAGGGCTACTCAAAGGCGATGCAGCTTATCTGCAACCGCGAGGGTCTGGGCGACACGCTGTTCGTTGAGGGTATCGGCGATAACGGTTCGGCGACTGAGGCTCACGGCTGGAATATCATCCAGTTCGGCGATCAGTGGTACTACATCGATTCCACCTGGAACGATATCATCATAACCGATTCTCACGGCAACCTGCTGGACAATTCTTCCCGCTGGCACACCTACTTTATGCGCGGGAGCAGATATATGCAGGCCGACCATACCATCGGCGCGCACCTCTACGCGGGTTCGGATCAGTCGGACAGCATGAAGTACCTCGACTACCCGACGCCTTCGGAAGTCGACCTCATGGCTTACCACTACGGCGAGAGCATGACCATCGGCGAGGGCATGGAGTACACCCTCTACTGCGCACCCGTCGGCGACAACGCAAACGATTCCTCAGAGTTTACATTCTATGTGACGGTCGACGGCGTCGACCAGAGCATCAAGGGCGTGAAGAAGACTGTTAACGGGCAGGAGCTGATGGCGTTCACCATGCAGATGCCAGTCAAGAATATTGCCGATTACCTGAACGGTACTCTGACCGTCAGTGAAGGCGCCGATACCTTTACCGCCAATTATCAGCTGTGCCCCAAGGATTACCTGACCGCGCTTTACAAGGGCTCGAGCGGTGCTCAGCGCAGGCTTGCGGCGTCGGCTCTCAATTTCGCGGCGGCGGCGCAGCAGTACAAGTCTCACAACACCACGAATCCTGCAAACTACGCACTGAACGAGGCAGACAAAGCGCTCCCCGAGCTCACTCCCGAAATGCTGGGCAGCGGCTATCAGCTCTCGGACAATGACAACGGCGTGACGATATCTTCGGCGGCTCTCAATATGCTGTCGAAGACCCGCATCAGGGTGTATTTCAGACTGGACGACAGCTATTCGGATGCTTACCTCAGCGGAAGCGGAAGGGCTAAGGCGCGTATCACCGGCACCGACGGAGCTGTCACCACCGTGACGATCAACATCAATAACGAGAAGATCGGCAGGTGCGGCAGAGACGGCGAGCTTTACTGGGTGGAGACAAACGGCATATTGCCTGTGAACTACTCGGTTCCTGTCAAGGTGGAGCTGACTGCCGACGGCGAGAATACCTCCGACAGCCTGACTTACAGCGTCTACGATTATTTCAGAGGCAAAACCTCCGGCGATTCAGGCATCGAAAAGGTCGTGGCGGCGATGTACGCCTACGGCAAGGCGGCGGAAGATTATGTCGCCTGACAGATCAACAGCACAGGACGGACGGCTCCAGGCTGTCCGTCTTTGATTTAGAGGACAAGCGATGAACAGTAAGAAAATTGCAGTCGCCGCGCTGCTGATGGTGATAGCCGCCGCTGCGGTGGTGGGCTTTCTGAGCATAGGCGGGACGGTCGGCGGCGGCAGCGAACCCGCCGCAGAAACATCGGCTCAAGCGGCGCAGAATGAAGTGTCGGATATCCCGACAGGCGAATACGAGCTCGTGTCGGCAGCCGAAAGTGAAGACTGCTGCTGCCTTCCGGAGAGCACTTGTACGGGCTCCGAAGTCGGCGATGACTCGTCGGTTACCGACAGCTTCGACAGCCGATCGGACGACGACAGCCACCGTTCCGACAGCGACAGCAGAGATGAGACGGCTCCTCAAACGGACAGCAGCTCGTCGGGAGACTGCTCGTCAAAGGGCAGATGCAGGCCTGCCGATAGTTCGTCTCTGCCCTCCGACAGCAAGGTCCCCACGCCTTCGGACTCCGAAGCTGAGCCGATAGAGCCCGATGACTCCTGCAGCAGCGAGGCTGCCGAAAGCTCGCGGAGCGACGGTGACGATAGAAGCGACAGCGGCATTGAACTGCCGATACTGCCGCCAGAATAAAAAATATCCGACAGAGGGTGCGAAACTCTGTCGGATACTTTTTTATAGGGTGTTATGAAAGATGATATCAGAGATATTTCACAAGCTCGTCGATGACGGGCTTAATGCGGTCGTCGGAAAGACCGAAGTCCATCTGCTTGTAAGACCACGCCGCACGGCTGATGTTGTACTTCTCGAACACGCCGTTGATGACCTTGAACCACTTGAGGGTGTCTTCGGGGGAGACGATGTCGATGACGCCGTACTCACCGCAGTAGATGCCTGTGCCCTCAGCCTCGGCCTTGTCGATGGCCTGCTTGAACAGATGCTCAAACAGCTCGGGAGTGATGTTCGACTGCTCAAATGTGTAGCGGGCAGCCTGATCTATCTCCCTCGCCCAGGGAGCGCCCTGATGGGTGAACTCCAGAGGAGAGTAGCAGTGGAAGTTGTAGAAAACGTTGTCGTCGTAGGGCTTTGCAAGATCTTTTACCGACTCGGGGGAGTTGTTCCAGTAGCTTCCCACCAGCACGGGGATGTCGGGCGCGTACTTCCTGATGGCGGCGATGCACTCGTAGGAAACACGGTTCCAGACGTCGATGAAGCGCTGCTCGGTGACCTCGTTGAGAAGCTCGAAAGCCGCCATGCCGCTGTACTTGCCGAAAGCCTTCGCCAGCTCTTCCCAGAGGGCGATGAAGCGCTTCTGGTAAGCCTCGTTCTCGAAGAAGCCGGTCTCGTTCTCGCCGAAGTCGAAGGAGAATCCCGCCGTCTTGTGCAGGTCGATGATGATGTTCAGCCCGTACTTTTTCGCAAGCCCCACCGCTCTGTCGATGCGGTCGAAGCCGTCCTGCTTGTATGTGCCGTCCTCGTTTTCGAGTATGTTGTAATCTATCGGCAGGCGAACGTGGTCAAGCCCCCAGCCCGCGATAGTCTTGAAGTCCTCTTCTTTGATAAAATTATCCAGCCTGTCCTTGCTGTAATCGCACTGTGAAAACCAGCCGCCGAGATTGACGCCTTTGTTGAAGCCGTTGAGTTTTTTCATAATGTACCTCCGAGTGTCTGATTTCCGTTTCGTGTTGTAAATATTATAATATTAAACAACAGAAAATGATATCACAGTTATAACAAAAATATTAATTCGATAATGTATATTCCCTCAGTGCTTTATGTCGAAGCTCCTGCTGTCTTCGGTGGGGATATCCCTGACTTCGAGGTTGTCTATGTGCACGAACCGCGCACCCTCGACCTCCATGATGACGCTGTCGATGTCACGCTCGGTGCCCTCGAGCTCGGCTTCCACCGAGCCGTCGTAGCAGTTGCGCACCCAGCCCGTCACTCCGTAGTTCTGCGCCGCGTAGTACATGGTGTAGCGAAAGCCCACGCCCTGTACTCTGCCCATGAATCTTATCCTTCGTCTTATCTTCTTCATAGCTCAGCCCTCGGTCTGTCCGCGGCTGCGGAGTTACTCTATCAGCACGCAAGTCT
>CAMVIL010000214.1 GCA_947167535.1 uncultured Ruminococcus sp.
GAGATTACAGGATGTGACTGGAGTTCAGACGTGTGCTCTTCCGATCTGTTCTTCTCCAGCATCTCGTCGGCGTTGCCGTGGTCTGCGGTGATGAGCAGAGTGCAGTTGCACTCGTCGCATACCTTGATAAGACGTGCAAGACCAAGATCTACTGCCTCAACACCAGTGATGGTGGCGTCCATATTGCCGGTGTGACCTACCATGTCGCCGTTAGGATAGTTGCAGCGGATAAAGTCATACTTGCCGGAACGGATAGCCTCGATAAGATCATCAGTGATCTCAGCGGACTTCATCCAGGGACGCTCGTCGAAGGATACGCGGTCGGAGGGGATCTCCTTCCAGGTCTCCAGCTCGTCGGAGAAACGCTCGGAACGGTTGCCGTTCCAGAAGTATGTAACGTGACCGTACTTCTGGGTCTCAGATACTGCATAAGAATACAGACCGTTGTTAACCAGCAGCTCGGAGAGGGTGTTCTTGATCTCGGGCGGGTTTACGAGGTACTTCTTCGGGATCTTGAGGTCGCCGTCGTACTCAAGCATACCAGCATAGATAACATCGGGGATAGCGCCTCTGTCGAATGCGTTGAACTCGTCGCCGCCGTCAAATGCCATCGAGATCTCGATAGCGCGGTCGCCTCTGAAGTTAAAGAGGATAACGCTGTCGCCGTCCTCTACCTTGCCAACAGGCTTGCCGTCCTTAGCGATAACGAACTCGGGCAGATCCTGGTCGATAGCGCCTGTCTCGTCGCGGAGAGTCTCAACAGCGGCCAGTGCGCTGTCGAACTGTCTTGCGTTGCCATGAACGTGAGTGTTCCAGCCGCGCTCTACCATGCCCCAGTCAGCCTGATATCTGTCCATTGTGATCTTCATTCTGCCGCCGCCGGAAGCGATCTGAGCGTCGAAGTTCGCGTCATTGAGTGCTGCGATGCAGTCCTCAAGCTCCTTGATGTAGATGGGAGCAGAAGTAGCGGGAACGTCTCTGCCGTCGAGAAGGATATGGCAGCGAACGGTCTTTACGCCCTCTTCCTTAGCCTTAGCCAGCATCTTCTCAAGATGGTGGATGTTGGAGTGAACGTTACCGTCGGAAAGGAGTCCCAGGAAATGCAGAGTACTTCCCTTCTCCTTAACGTTGCTGATGAGCAGCTTCCATGTATCGGAGCCGAACATCTTGCCGCTCTCGATAGACTCGTTAACGAGCTTAGCGCCCTGAGAATAGATCTGACCGCAGCCAAGTGCGTTGTGACCTACCTCAGAGTTACCCATGTCATCATCGGAAGGCAGACCAACGGCGTCGCCGTGAGCCTTCAGTGAGGTGTTGGGGTAATTCTTCAGCAGCATATCCAGTGTAGGAGTGTTAGCTTCTGTAACAGCGTCACCAAGACCTGTTACAGAGAATCCCACACCGTCCATTACTACAAGTACAACAGTTTTTTTCTTAGACATTGTTTTTGTCCTTTCTATAAAAGAAAATTATTTAACATTGAAAAGCGGGGCTGAACACGGCGTATCACCAGTCGGTGTACATATAGCCGTAGTCGTCCACGAAGATAAAGCCGTATTCGGTCAGTGCGGAACCGCCGCCCATCACGAGCTCGAAATTGACGGTGTTGACAGCCGCAAAGGTAACGCGCACCTTGTACACGCTTCCCGCCAGATAGACTATACCGTGATCGCTGTCATTCCAGGGATTGTTGGCATAGCTGTCCGACTTGCGGTTGAACATCAGACGTCCGATGGAGTAGGAACCCGAATCGTCGTAATTGAAGAATCCGAGCCTGTTGGCGTCGATATCAAATACCACGTTGGGACCAGTCTGCTTTTCGTCGTAGTCCTTGCCGTCAAGATTCCAGAAGCCTCTCAGCGGAGTGCTTCCCGAAACCCAGTTGTCGTACATACTGACATCTATCGGCTTGTCATTGAGGGTAGCCTCGCAGCTAGCCGTCTGCAGCACCGACTCGAGGTCGAACATCATGTTGTCGTACTCTTCGTTGAACTTGGGCTCGGGGTCGTAGGTGATGCCGTTTTCAGTGCAGGCGAAGTAATAGTCGCCGCCCTGATCTATGCCGAGAAGATACCAGTAATTGTTGTCGGGCTGCGGGTCGGAAGTCTGAACTATATGAAACAGCGCACCCTTGCCCAGCTGTTTTTTGTATATTTTCTTGACATAAAGCGTGTTATCAACGATCTCGTACCTGCCCGCCCAGTTAGCGGGAAGGGTCAGCGAAACGCCGTTATACTGCCAGACGAACTCCTCATAGGGAGCATACTCCTCGTCCTCTTCCTCGTCATCACGGTCAGACTTCCCCTTTGAAGCCTTTGAATCGGCATCCGACTCAAGCACGCTGTCGGGAGTCTCCTGCGGCGGGAGAGTGATGGTCTTTGCGGTACCAGTCGGCATCTCGATGCTGTCGAGGTCGATATATCCGCCCTGCTTCTTTTTCGATCCCCCGCAGGAGACCATCATAGTCAGCGATAATACTACCGTCGAAAGCTTTAACAGACCGAGTCTCATCAGCCCTCAACAGCCGCCTGAACGATGGTGTTGAAGTCGGGAGCCTTCAGGGAAGCGCCGCCGATAAGACCGCCGTCGATGTTGGGCTTAGCAAGAAGCTCTGCAGCGTTGCCTGCGTTCATGGAACCACCGTACTGAATGGTAACAGCCTCTGCGGTAGCGTTGTCATAAAGCTTAGCGAGCTGAGCACGGATGAATGCGCAAACTTCCTCAGCCTGATCAGGAGTAGCGGTAAGACCGGTGCCGATAGCCCATACAGGCTCGTAAGCGATAACTACGTTCTTAACCTGCTCTGCGGTAAGGCTCCAGAGGTCGAGCTTGATCTGACGAGCGATAACTTCCTCAGTGATGTTGCACTCGCGCTCCCACTTGAGCTCGCCTACGCAAACGATGGGCTTCAGACCTGCGTTCAGAGCAGCGATTGTTCTCTTGTTTACAGTCTCATCGGTCTCGCCGAAGTACTGTCTTCTCTCGCTGTGGCCGATAACAACGTATTCAACGCCTACCTCAACGAGCATATCAGCAGAGATCTCGCCGGTGAAAGCGCCGCTCTTCTCGAAGTGAACGTTCTCAGCGCCGACCTTTACGTTGCTGCCAGCGGTAGCTGCAACAGCAGTCTCAAGGTTGGTGAAAGGTACACAAGCGATAACCTCTACCTTGCCCTCAGCGTTAGCTACGAGTGGCTTGATAGCCTCGAGCAGTTCCTTTGCTTCGGGGCGGGTCTTGTTCATCTTCCAGTTTCCGGCGATTATAGCCTTTCTTACGTCTTTTTTCATTTTAAAAACTCCTTATCTAATTTTATCTTATAAAATAAAAGTCATACAAAAATCCGCAGCCAAGTCCGATGAGAAAGATAGAGAACACAAGCATCGCGATAAACGCAATGTTCGCGGGCTTGCTGTCGTCCTTGACCTCCTGACCATCCTCGTCAACGTCGGCGGTCTGTTCGCCCTCGACCTTATCGGTGATGTAGAAATCCGAAGGGTCATCGGGGTTATACTCGATGTTGACCCAGTCTGCAAAACCGAGATCGGGAG
>CAMVIL010000215.1 GCA_947167535.1 uncultured Ruminococcus sp.
CGCCGCTGCTCCTCGGTCAGGATGTATTCCTTGATCTCGTTGACGTCGATGTCCACCACGACAACGTCTGCCATGTGAGCGAAGTGCTGCTCGCTGAATGCAGTTATCATGTTGTCCAGTCGGCTGCCGAGCACCAGCAGCAGGTCGCAGTGCTGGAGTATCAGATTGGAATATCTGGGAGCCTGAAGTCCGGGAGCACCGAAGAACAGCTCCTCGTCGGCGCCCATGAAGTCCAGCGCACGCCATGTGGAGAGCACCGGCACGCCCGTCAGAGTTACCAGCTCGCGGAGCTCGTCCGCAGCGCCCGAGGCGTTGACTCCGTGGCCTGCCAGTATCAGCGGACGCTTAGCCTCTGAGAGCAGACGGAGCATTTCCTGCACGCCCTGCTTAGCGCCGTCGGCGACTGTCTCGTTTTCGGGGACAAAGTGTCTCAGCTTGTCGGGCTCGATGTCAGCCGACTGGATGTCCAGCGGGATATCCAGCCATACGGGTCCCTTTCTGCCGTGGGTGGCTTCGTAGATGCACTTTTCAAGCTCGTAGGGAACGTCCTCGGGCTGCATTACCGTTACCGCGTATTTGGTAACAGGCTTTGCCATCGAGACGATGTCGTTCTCCTGCGCTCCGAACTGGCGTACACCACGCAGTGAGGCAAAGTCGCTGCGCTTTACCTGTCCCGACAGATACAGGACGGGTGTTGAATCCATATATGAAGCACCTGTGCCGGTAAGGGCGTTGGTGCCGCCGGGGCCGGTCGTTATCAGACAGACACCGAGTGTGTCATTGTACATTGCATAAGCCTGCGCGGCGATGGCCGCAGCCTGCTCGTGGTGGCAGCAGACGTAATCAAGCTCGCTCCTGCCCAGCGCATCCACAAGATACATTATGCCTCCGCCCGAGAGCATGAATGCGTGGTCTGCGCCGACCTTTTTCAGGTGATCGAATACATAATCCGCAACTCTCACAGTATTTCTATTTCCTCCTCATTTATAAAGCGCATGATCCCGTGATGCCGTTGATGAAACAAAAGTACGCAGGATCGCCGCAGTATTTTTTAGCTCTCCCGAGTCTGAATGATACAGGCTTCGGGCAGACATTACCATTACACAGTATAGCACAAATAATAAAAAAAGTCAATGCGTCAGGAAAAATAATTGATGATAATTACCATATTATAGGCGGTCGGGAAAATGTTATTAAAATGTAAAAATTTTTCTCGCTTTAAAGTTTTTATGCTTTAGGGTATTGACGTGTTGCAGTAAATGTGTTAAAATGATAAATGTCCTCAGACGGACCTGAGGCATAAAATGACAGAGACTCTATTTGGGAAAGGGAAATACATATGAAAGAAATATCCAAGCTTATGAATTACAGAGACAGTATAAAGGTAGTGGACGCAACGCTTCGCGACGGCGGTCTGGTCAATGAGTTTTACTTCGACGATGAATTCGTCCGTGCACTGTACCTTGCCAACATCAAGGCTGGCGTAGACTATATGGAGTTCGGCTATAAGGGCGATAAGGAGATGTTCGACCCCAAGAAGTTCGGCAAGTGGAAGTTCTGCGATGAGCAGGATATCAGAGCGATAGTCGGCGATAACGACACCGACCTGAAGATAGCTGTAATGGCTGACGTCGGCAGATGCAGGTACAAGACCGACATCATCCCCCGCGAGGAGAGCGTCATCGACCTTATCCGGGTCGCTACATACCTGAATCAGATGCCTACTGCCGTTGACATGATCGAGGATGCCAAGAACAAAGGCTATGAGGTCAGCTGCAACATCATGGCGATATCTGCCGCACAGGAGTCCGACGTCAAGACAGCACTTGACATTCTCGGTCAGTCGCCCGTTGACGTCATCTACATAGTTGACAGCTTCGGCGCACTCTATCCCGAGCAGATGCAGAGAGTTGCAGCACTTTACGTTGAGTTTGCCGAGAAGTATGGCAAGAAGATAGGCATACACGCCCACAACAACCAGCAGCTGGCGTTCGCCAACACGATAGAGGCGGTGGGCGACGGTGTTGACTGGCTGGACGCAACCTACGCCGCTATGGGCAGAGGTGCGGGCAACTGCGCTATGGAACTGCTGCTGGGCTTCCTGAAGAACCCAAAGTACAACGTGTATCCCGTTATCCAGTTCATCGAGCAGCACATCAACAAGCTGCGCGACGAGGGCGTGGTATGGGGTTACGACCTGCAGTACCTCATGACAGGACTGCTGAACCAGCACCCGAGAACGGCTATCGCTTTCACAAAGGACGAAAGACGCGACTACGCGGAGTTCTACAAAGAGATAGTTGCGATGGACTGATAGGGTAGTGCTATTGATACGGCTGTGTTCATAGAGCGCAGCCGTTTATTTATTTGTGCAAAAGTATTGCATTATTGATGATTGTGTGGTATAATGTAGCTAAGTACGTACTTGCGGACTTTGTATTAATGTGATAACTCGTCTAAGGAGGACAAAAATGAAAAGAGCATTAGCATTTCTGGCGGCACTGACTATGCTGACGGTGGTCGGCTGCAGCGATGCCAAGAATGATAAGTCGGGTGACAAGGCTAAGGAAGAGGCTTCGGCTTCGGAAGAAAACGGAGACACTGCATCTTCGGCAGCTGCAGAGATCTCTATTACCGATGGAATGATCAACGATACCAACTGCCTGATCTACGGCGGTGCTGTTGAAGACGATAACGATCCCTACGATAAGGCTACTCTGTATAAGATGGCAGAGATCGCCGTTAAACAGTACGGCGCCATCGTAGACCGCGATAAGCAGACCTATTTTGATACTATGAATATCGAAGGCATCCTTACCGATAAGGGCGCTGTGAGACTTTACGAAGCGCTGGACGGTGAGATAGAGAATGTCGGCGAGTGCGAGCTGGGCGCATATTACTATGCGATGATGGCGATTCGTGATGTTGAGGGCACCGAGGTGGAGAAGCTTCAGGATATCCTCGCAAAGGACGGCGCCGAAAAGTGCTACGAGACTGTCAGCGAACTGGTCAAGGATCTCAAGCCCGATGATATCCCATCTCTGTTTGAAAAGTATTCTCCCTACTGCGTGGTGTTCGGAGATAACGCCTCGGAATATGTCCCCGAGGAGTTTACCAAGGATCCCTCCGCATTCAAGCTGACTCCCGACGACAGCACGATCTTCGGTATAGATATCAGCCAGTATATCCAGAGCGATTACGGCTCATTTGCTACTATCAATATCTTAGTTGCGATGGGCGACTGGCAGTACAGCTTCGATGAGTGTATGGTATGGATGGACGGCGACCGCGCTTCGCTGTTTATCGGCGATGTAAAGATCTCCGAGAACGAGATCAAGGGTAAGACCATTGATGAGGTCAGAGAGATGCAGGCCTCCGCGAACGAAGCTGCTGCAACTACCGAAGCCGCTGCCGAATGATCCGCAGGACTTGGTGTGTGATATCATGAGGTTGGTAAAGGAGGATGACGGTGAAGAAAGCATTGGCATTTCTCGCGGCGCTGACAATGCTTGCAGCTGTCGGCTGCGGCGATAC
>CAMVIL010000216.1 GCA_947167535.1 uncultured Ruminococcus sp.
CGCCTCGCGGGTGTAGCTGTCGATCATCGAATAGATAGCGGTGTCGTTTATCCTCATCTGGGAGGTCTTGAGGCCGTACTTCTTCATCTGCTTGGGGACAAGGTGTTCCTTTGCGATGTGGAACTTCTCCTCGCGGGTGTAGCTTGTCAGCTCGATGACTTCCATTCTGTCAAGCAGAGGCGGCTGTATCGTCTCAAGGCTGTTTGCAGTGGTGATGAACAGCACGCGGCTGAGGTCGAAGGGGACTTCAACGTAGTGGTCAACGAACTGTGTATTCTGTTCGGAATCCAGCGCTTCCAGCAGAGCCGACGAGGGGTCGCCGCGGAAGTCGTTGGACATCTTGTCTATCTCATCAAGGAGCATAACGGGGTTCATGACGCCCGCCTGCTTCATGCCCGCTATAATGCGTCCGGGCATTGCGCCGATGTATGTCTTTCTGTGGCCGCGGATATCGCTCTCGTCGCGCACGCCGCCCAGCGACACTCTGACGTACTTTCTGTTAAGCGCTCTCGCGATGGACTTAGCCACGCTGGTCTTACCGGTTCCGGGAGGGCCGTAGAGGCAGATTATCTGACCGCGCACATCGGGGGTGAGGGCTCTCACCGCGATATTCTCGAGCACTCTTTCCTTGACCTTCTTGATGCCGTAGTGATCCTCGTCGAGAATCTTCTCGGCGGCGTCCACGTCGGCGGTCTCCTCGTCGAAGCTGTCCCAGGGGAGCGACAGACAGGTGTCGAGGTAGTTTCTGATAAGCGCCGCTTCCTGAGAGTAGGAGGGCATCTTGCCCAGCTTGTCCAGCTCGTCGTTGAGCTTAGTCCTCGCGTCGTCGGAGATGTTTTCTATCGAAGCTATGCGGTGACGGTAATCGTCTATCTCGTCGGCGTCGCCCATCATATCGGGATTCTCGCCCAGCTCTTCCTGAAGAGCGCGGATCTGCTCGCGTATGTAGAAATCCCTCTGGTTCTGGTTGACGGCGTTCTGCACCGTCTCGTGTATGCGTATCTCCAGATCGAGGATATCCTTCTCCTTTGCGAGGAGTATCAGCAGGCGCTCCAGCCTTTCGCCGAGGGTATCTATCTCGAGGAGCTGCTGTTTTTCGTGGTAGTCGGCAGGGATATTGAAAGCGATGGTCTCATACAGATCGTGAGGATCCTCGCTGGAGAGCACATCTTCGATTATGTCGTTGGGGATATCCCCTGCTATCTGGTCTACTATGCCTGTAAACTCATCCCGCAGCTGACGCTTCAGCGCCTCAAGCTTCTTTTCCGAAGCAGTCTCGGACTCGTAGGAGTGCATGAGCACAGCTGTAGCGGTGTTGCCGTTTCCGCCCGAGTTGAGGTAGGTTATCTTTGCGCGGCAAATGCCCTCGATGAGGCAGCGGTAGATGCCGCTGTTGGTAGCGACGATCTGCTTTACTATCGCCACGGTGCCTATCTCATAGAGGTCGCCGAGGGTCGGCTTTTCCACTGCGGTGTCGCGCTGTGTGATTATAAGCGCCAGCCCGTTGCCCGAGAGCGCTTTCTTTGCGGCATAGATAGACTTCTTTCTTCCCATATCAAAGTTGAGAGTCTGTCCCGGCAGCACCACCAGTCCACGCATGGGTATGCAGGGCAGTATGACCTCTTCGCCGCTGTTTATCAGAGCTTCGATCTTCTCGAAATCGTTAAATTCTGCCATTATTATATTTCCTTTCGCTTTGTGCGTTCTGTTGTCTGTTCTCCGTATATCTATATAATAACATAAAATCCGAGGGGTATCAACCCTCAAAAAATGGTATTAATACCTCACTCTTGCGGCGACGGTAACTTCCGAGAGCACAGCGCCGCCCGTGAGAAGCTTGTATTGCAGCACAGCCTCGAAGCCGCCTGCGAATGGCTTGACGAGCATATCCCCGCCCAGCACGGTGACGTCAAAGCTCCCCTCGGAGGTCTTCAGCACGGCGGGAGTCCTCACACCGGGCTCTATGTTCAGCTTGTATGACATCTCGCCCTTCATGGTTATCTGCGAGCGCTTTGTGCCGAACATTATCGTGCATGAGGTGTTGTCGGCGGGCTTGTAGAATAGCTCGATGCCCCCCGTCACCTGCTTGACGAGGCACTCACCGTCGGCGGTGGTGATGTCGCCGTTGGTGTTGGTCTCCAGCTGCATTTTCGCCGTCTTGTACATTTTATCTGCAAATGCCATTTTATTTATCCAATCTGCACTGCGATATCTCGCAGCCTGCGTCTGAACCTAAGAATCTGTTTACGTTTGCGCGGAAAAGCTCCACGCTGTCGGTGCAGTAAAGCTCTACCCTTCCCTTTGTTCCCGCGGGCTTGAGCGCCTTTTGAGCCTCAAGTGCCTCGAGAGTCTGCTGAGCCGTCACGGCGCTGGAGGAGATAAGCTTCACGCCGTCGCCCATGTAGCTCTGAATAACTTCCTCGAAGAGCGGATAGTGGGTGCAGCCGAGAATCAGCGTGTCCACGCCCTGCGCCTTGATGTCCTTTAAGTACTCCCCGACGAAGTACTCTGCGGGCGGGCAGCCGGGCTGAGTGTAGCCGTTCTCTGCCAGCGGCACCAGCAGCGGACATTCGCGGCTGAACACCTTGATATCGGGACGCTGCCTTGTTATCTCGTACTCGTAGCAGCCCGAGCGTATCGACGCGGGGGTCGCTATGACGCCTATCCTGCCGTTTTTGGTAGCGGCGCAGGCGGCGTCTGCGGCGGGTATGATGACTCCGCTGTAGCAGCAGATGCCCGAATCCTCAAATATCGGCACGCTCGCCATGACCGACGATACGGTGCCGCAGGCTACCAGCAAAAGCTTTACGTCGTGCTTCTCCATAAAGCGAATGTCCTGCCTGGCGTATGCCGCTATGGTGTCGCGGCTGCGGGTGCCGTAGGGTACGCGGGCGGTGTCGCCCAGATATACTATATCCTCCTGCGGCATGAGCCTTATGAGCTCCTTTACGCAGGTGAGTCCGCCGACGCCCGAGTCAAAGACTCCGATGGCGCCGTCTGCCATGTCTCCGAATAATGTGTCAACCATTGTTATATCTGCCTCTCCATCGCAAGCTGTATAAGTCTGTCCTCCTGCTCGGAAGGTGTCAGTCCCGCGTGCTCCATAAGCTTTGGGTACATACTGATGGAGGTAAAGCCCGGCATGGTGTTTATCTCGTTGAGCACAGGCTTGTCGCCCTCGCAGAGGAAGAAGTCGCAGCGGGCAAGCCCCTCGCAGCCGATAGCCTTGAAAGCTTTCAGCGCAGTCTCTCTGACACGCTCGGAAGCGGTGTCGCTGATACGTGCGGGGATTATCGTCTCGCTGGAATCATTCTCGTACTTGGATTCAAAGTCGTAGAATCCCTCGTTGGCGCTCTTTATCTCGCCCACCGCCGAAGCGAAGGGCATGGAGTTGCCCATAACTGCGCACTCGCACTCAACACCCACGACGCCCTCTTCGATGAGCAGCTTCTTGTCGGCAGTAAAGGCGAGCTTTATGCCCTCGCGCATCTCGTCGGCATTGTAGATGATCTCGCCGCCCGTGGGGAAGTCCGG
>CAMVIL010000217.1 GCA_947167535.1 uncultured Ruminococcus sp.
AAGAGCTGCTGGCACAGAACTGGAACTACGACGGTCAGTGCAACCCCTTCCAGTCTTCTTACATCAAGGACATCATCACCAAGCTCGAAGCAGGTGAGACCATCTCCGAAAAGACCATAATCATGGACGAGAAGGGATTTGACGCTTCCACTATCACTCAGGAAGACGTTGACAACTACGGAATCTGACAGGCAGACCGTGAAGTGAAATAAAGCTATAATAAATTTCGGATAATATAAAAGTAGGTGCGGTGAAGCATAAGTCCAACGTATGCCACCGCACTTATTTTAGGAAAAAACGAGGAGACAACAGATATAAAAAACATCGTTTTTCCGCTTTGGGATCTATGCAGGAGGAATAATAATGCGTGAAAAATCACTGCTGGAAATGCGCGGGATATACAAGTCCTTTCCGGGTGTAAAGGCTCTCCAGAATGTGGATTTCACTCTCTGCGAGGGCGAGATACACGCGCTGATGGGCGAGAACGGAGCAGGCAAATCCACGCTCATCAAGGTGCTTACGGGAGTTCATGTGAAGGACGAGGGAGAGATATTCCTGAAGGGTCACGACAAGGCTGTTCAGATACGTTCGCCCAAGGACGCGCAGAAGCTCGGTATCAGCACCGTTTATCAGGAGATTACACTCTGCCCCAATCTTTCGGTGGCTGAGAACATATTCATCGGACGCGGCGAGGGACACACGGTCAACTGGCGCACCATGAACAAGAAGGCTGACGAACTGCTGGAAAGCTTAGGCATAGCCGTAAAGGGCTCACAGCAGCTGGCGAGCTGCTCCATCGCGGTGCAGCAGATGGTGGCTATCGCGAGAGCGGTAGACATGGACTGCTCGGTGCTCATCCTCGACGAGCCTACCTCTTCGCTGGACGAGTCTGAGGTGGCAAAGCTCTTCGTGCTGATGAGAAAGCTGAAAGAGCGCGGAGTCGGCATCATATTCGTCACCCACTTCCTCGATCAGGTTTACGAGGTATGCGACAAGATCACCGTTCTGCGCGACGGCAAGCTGGTGGGCGAATACGAGATAGAGAACCTGCCCAGAGTCGAGCTGGTATCCAAAATGCTCGGCAAGGAGCTTGACGATATGGCTTCCATCAAGTCCGACTCGGACGACACGGCTGTGGATATGAACTCCACCCCCGTCTACGAGGGCAAGGATCTCTGCAGCACAGAGGGCATCAGTCCCTTCAACTTCCACATCCGACGCGGCGAGATCAACGGCTTCACGGGGCTTCTGGGCTCCGGCCGAAGCGAATGCGTCCGCACCATATTCGGCGCCGACAAGGTCACCGGCGGCATGGTGAAGATGGACGGCAAGGACGTAAAGATCACCAAGCCGATAGACGCTATGAAAAACGGCATCGCTTATCTTCCCGAGGACAGAAAGCGCGACGGCATCATCGGCGACCTTTCGGTAAAGGACAACATCAAGCTGGCGCTTCAGGTAAAGACAGGCTTCTTCAAGCCCTTCTCCAACGCCAAGGCTACCGAATTTGCAAACGAGTACATTAAGCTGCTTGACATAAAGACCGCTTCGGTCAACACCCCGATCAAATCTCTGTCGGGCGGCAACCAGCAGAAGGTAATACTCGCCCGCTGGCTGCTGACTCACCCCAAGTATCTGATACTTGACGAGCCCACCCGCGGTATCGACGTCGGCACTAAGGTCGACATACAGAAGCTGATGCTCAAGCTGGCTTCGGAGGGTATGTGCGTGACATTCATCTCTTCCGAGACGGACGAGATGCTCCGCACCTGCTCGAGACTGCTGGTAATGCGCGACCGCAAGCTGGTAGGCGAGCTGACAGGCGATCAGCTGACACAGAAAACTATCATGGATACGATCGCAGGAGGTGAGAAGAATGGCACAGAATAAAGTGGCTCCGCCCAAGACCTCGTTTCTTGAGGGGCTTTTGAGAAATCAGATATTTATCCCGATAGCGGCACTTCTTCTGCTGACTATCTTCAATCTTATCGCTGACCCCAGCTTCTTCAGGATAACACTGGCGGAGAACTCAAACGGCGACCCCGTTCTCAGCGGTTCACTCATAACCGTTATCGACTACGGCTCCGAGCTGGCGATCCTCGCACTTGGCATGACGCTGGTAACGGCGGCTTCCGGCGGACAGGACATCTCGGTAGGTGCTGCCATCGCAATAAGCGGCAGTGTGATGCTCCGCGTGCTCTGCGGCTCCGACTCGAGAGCTGAGACCATGCAGGCTCCCATCATCGTTGCATTTTTAGTAAGTGCCATCGTCGCGATGCTCGTCGGCGCCTTCAACGGCACGCTTGTGGCATACTTCAAGATACAGCCAATGGTAGCGACCCTCATACTCTTTACGGCAGGACGCTCGATAGCGGCGTGGATAAACCACAACAAGCTGCCTATCGTCAAGGAAGTTTCCTTCTCATACTTCGGCAACTACTTCCCCGGGATCCCGATACCGACGCCCTTCTTTATCGCGCTGATATGCTTTATCGTGACATGGGCGCTGCTAAAATTCACGACGCTGGGACTGTATATACAGTCGGTAGGTATCAACGAAAAGACTTCCCGTCTGAACGGTCTCAACCCCGAGCTCATCAAGCTCATGACCTACGTGTTCCTCGGACTGTGTGTTGCAGTTGCAGGCTTCATCAAGGTAAGCCGTCTTTCCACCATCAACTATTCGGTGATTGCTAAGGACATCGAGATGGACGCCATCCTTGCAGTAGCGCTGGGCGGAAACGCACTCAGCGGCGGCAAGTTCAACATGGGCTCCTCGATACTCGGCGCTTACGTTATCCAGTACCTGACCACTACTCTTTACAAGTACAAGGTAAACGCGGACGCTCTCCCCGCTTACAAGGCGGTAGTAGTTATACTGCTCGTTATCATGAGCGCTCCCGTGGTCAGAGAGAAGTTTGCTCAGATCACCAAGAAACTCCGTGCAGGCAAAACTCAGACATCGGCGGCTAACGCTGCCTCTAACTGAAGGACGGAGGGATAAAGAATGGCATCTGAAAAGAAACCGGTCGGCGCTTTGAAGCCGCCTACCAAAATGACAGATACTAATCTGCTCATGACCATCACCATCGCGGTATTCATCATAATGTACCTCGGTGCGATATTATTCCTCGGCGAAGGCTTCTTAAAGCCTCAGACACTGTTCAACATGATAAACGCAAACGCGGCGCTTATCATACTTTCCTGCGGAATGAGCCTCGTTATGATAACGGGCGGCATCGACATCTCGGTGGGCGGCGTTACCTCTCTGGTAGCGATGTCCTGCGCAGTTCTGCTGGACCTCAAGGGCGGCAACGTGTTCACGGCTATGATGCTGGCGCTTGGCATCGGTCTGGCGTTCGGACTGATACAGGGATATCTCATAGCTTACCTCGAGATACAGCCCTTTATCGTGACCCTTGCGGGTATGTTCTTCGCACGCGGCATGACCACCATCGTACACAACAAGCCCTTCAACGTTGAGAACGAGCACTTCGTAAAGCTGAAGGACACCAGAATAACCGTAC
>CAMVIL010000218.1 GCA_947167535.1 uncultured Ruminococcus sp.
CTCTGCCTTGTCGGGAGCGTTGAGGCTGATGGACACAGCGTCCAGCAGACCCTGAAACTCGGGAGCGGTATCTCTGCCGTTTATGAGGTCGGAGAGACCGTTGGTGTTCATTCTGAGCGGAGTCTTGGTATGCTCGCGGAGCCACTTTGCCACCCGCTTGAGCATCTCCAGTGCGCAGGTAGGCTCACCGTAACCGCAGAAGACTATCTGCTTGTAGCTGTCGAGGTCGCGCTTTCCGAGGTTTGCGGTTATCTCCTCGAAGGAAGGCTCGTGTTCCAGCCAAAGCGGGTCGGAGCCGTAAGCGCCGTCGCCGTTCTGTCTGAGGCAGAAGGTGCAGCTGCAGGGGCACTTGTTGGTGAGGTTCAGGTAAAGCCCCTCGCCGACCTCATAGGATATGGTCATTGCTTTTTTCATTTCAGCGGCCCCTCTTCATAATAATATCCACCATCTCGCCGACGTTCTTCATGCCGCTGACCTCGCCCATCTTGAAGCGGAGCCCGAACTCGTCCTCCACCGCGCCCACGAGGTTTATATGCTCCATGGAGTCCCAGTCGTCGATATCGTCTGCGGTGGTGTCGGCGTTCACGGTTATATCCTCGTCGTCAAACACGTCGCGGAAAACCTCGTTCAGTCTGTCGTATACCTGCTTTTCGTTCATTTTACACTTCTCCTTTTACATCTTGATGTATTTATTCTTATTCTCATAATCGCTGATATCCAGCTGCCACAGCGTTTCGCCGCCGTCTTTCTGCTCCAGCTCGGCAAAGCCAAGCACGTCGGGATAGAATCGCTCTACCATCTTGTTCTTCGCCGTCGGGATATACCGCCCCACCAGCTTCGTGACACCCTTCGCTTTCGCCTGCGCCACCAGTCCGTCCAGCATCGCAAGCTCCATGTCGCGCTTGCGCACCCGACAGCTCATCAGCCACAGCGTTATCTCCAAGGTCTCACCCTGCACCTCGCCAACGACTACCGAGACCACGCCGTTGTCGCCGAACTTGTCCATCAGCTTGCCGTACTGCGTGATGTGCGCGGGCGAGTTCATGAACTCCTCGGTCTGCGACTGGGTGAAGCGGCGGGTGGTCAGGTTGAACTGGTTGGACTTGTTGGTCAGCTGGGTTATCCGCTGGATGTACATCGGCTTGAAAGGCTCTATCTCGGCGGTCATCTCGAGGCTTTTCAGGTACTCCCCGTAGTCGCCGACGGACGCCGCCAGCTCGGCGCGTTTGGCGTTGCGGCGGTACATCTCGGCGCGGGCGAGGTCGTCCGCGGTGATGGAAACGGGCTCGAAGTGCCCGCCGCGGCTTATCTCGCGGATGTAGTTCTCGGGGGCTGTCAGCTCGGGGACGGCAGCCTCGGGTATCGTCTGGCGGACTATCTCACGCTCGGCGGGGTTGTCGTCTGCAAAGACTATGGCGGCGGGGGTAAGGTCAAGCTGTGTCACCGTCTCCACGAGGTTTTTGTCCTTGGGCTCCCAGTTCGCCTTGATGAGGGCGAAGTCCTCGGGTCGGAGCGCACCCTCGGGGTGGTCAAGTCCCGCCAGTGCGTTCTCGTACTCGTTCTTGGAGCAGACGGTCAGCACGGTGCCGACGGTCTTGAGCTGTTTTGCGTACTGCTGGAACTCGTAGTAAGCCTGTGCGGTGCCGGTCTCCTGACCGATCTCGAGGCCCTCGACGCCGTCGTCGCCGACGATACCGCCCCAGAGGGTGTTGTCGAGGTCGAGAGCCAAGAGCTTGCGGTTCTTGCCGAATATGGACTTAACGATAAGCGCCAGCTTGTATCCCACAGAGGGCACCGCCTCGCGGGCGCACATATACTTGTACATATAGTAGTAGCTTCTGTCGTGCCAGCGGTCGAGGCCGTACTCAGCGGCGGTGCGGTCGAGGTCGAGCAGAAGGATCTTCCCCTCGCGGGCGTACCTGCCGAATCGGGAGTTGAGCTCCTTAGCGGCGTAGCATAAGCCCCGCTTGTCCCAGCTGTCCATGTTCCCCATGAGGGCGTAGAAAGGCTGGTCGAAGTTGTTCTGGATTATAGGGCACCCGAACCGCGCGAGCTTTTCCCAGAGCATAGCGTAGCGCTGTTCCTCGCCGTCGATGCGTTCGTCCGCCTGCTGTTCGGTAAGCGAGGGGTCGCTCATGAATTTGAGGTTGACAGACGAAGTGCAGACGTAGATAATGTCGGGCTTAAACTCTTCCAGTTCGTCGTTGCCGAAGACGCCGTCCTCCCAGAACTTATTGTACTCGCTCTGCCAGAACTCAGCCTGAATGCCGTAGTTGAGCAGGAACAGTTCCGCCATGCTGACGATATCGTCGGTAGTAGACCCGCCCAGCACAGCTATTCGTTTTTTAAGCCCCGACTCCCCCAGCTCCTCGGTGAGCCTGCGCTTTATCGCGCGGCGTTTTTTGAGTATATACTGCGGGTCGAAGGGATATTCCAGTTCTTTCATATCAACTGCTCCTTACAAAAGCACAGGTCACGGGGAATGACCTGTGCCTCTATTGTTGTTTGTTTTCTTGGTTGAGTGCTTGCCGTAGTTGCGCCCTGTCGGCGCAATTGGGAGATTTCCCTCGCCTCGCTGGCGCTCGGCATTGGGAAATTTAAAATCGGCATTGGTGGGGTTCCCGCGATGTCGAGATTTGCTCTCATGCGGAGCCTTTAGGTTAGATAGTCTTTTTGTATGCCGATTTTAATTCGGGGGACTTATTGCTTTGCGCCTTGGGCTTTTCGTCGCTCACGCGACGACTCTGGGGCTCCTCGCCCCCGAGACCCCTCGCCAACCTCGCGCGGTTGGATCCGCTTTATTGCCCTCAGTTAGCGCTTACTCTTCCGTAGCATCATTATTATCATTATCCGGAATAACCACGTCCGGAACTACCACGTCGGGAAGCTCCTCATCCGCATTGCTCGCCTGTATGCGCAGATTTCCTATCGCATTGATGTGGCTCTCCGTGTGCGCTGCCGCTAACGATACCGCAAACAGCAGGTCGGTCGCCTCAACGTCCTGAATGAAGTCTATCACGTTCAGATTGAAATAACGGAAGTCGATGACGTATATCTTGTCAAAACCGTGGGTCAGGTAAGGTATCATCGCGTTGCCGAAGCTGTCCTTGATGACTACCAGCGTTCTGCCTGTGTTCTCGCCTGTCTCTATCTCGGTCACCTGATCGTCGGTGCCGAGTATCGCCGAGTAGCAGTTGACGCCGCTGGCGTAATCGAAGAACAGCTGGCTCGCCACGCCGTTCTGGAAGCTGCGGTCGTAGTTGGTCACCGTCAGGTCGTAGAGGTTGTCAGGCTTGTGGTAGATGAAGGTATCGGGATTCTTCGCAAGCTCCTCGTCGTAGTTGGAGTATGCGTACATCGTGCCGACGAAGTTCTCTATCCGGTACTCGTCGTAGGTGCTGATGTCGGGACAGTCAAAGGACGCCATCACCGAGAACGCCTTCGCGGCGTAGTACGCGCCCAGCGGCTGCCAGTGGTGGTCGGTGCGGGCGGCGAGGTACTCGTCCTTGTGGGTGTCGCGGGCGG
>CAMVIL010000219.1 GCA_947167535.1 uncultured Ruminococcus sp.
GCTCAAACTGTTCACTCCTTTTTAAAGCGGAAGGATTATGATATAATCAGTGATATCCATGATATCCTGCTTGGTCAGCGACTCGACGAGATAAAGCTCGGCTACATCGCTGAAATAATGTATCGTCTCTCTTAAGGAAACAATATCCTCAGCCTTCTCGATAGGCAGAAGCAAACACTCGGAGATCTCGCTGGCGGAAGCGTGGTTGATATCGACGGGCACCCTTTCGCGGCCGGTCGGGTCAAGCTCGGTGGCGGTCTCGGTATCAAGATTCTCCTGCGGCTCAGTCTGAGTATCAGTTTTGGGTTCGGTGCGGGGTCTTTCGGTAGTCCGGCGGGTCGTAGTCCTGCGCGAGGTCTGTCGGCTCGACTTGCGTTCCGAAGTCTCGGTCTCGGCAGTGGTCACAACAGAAGTCTCAGACTGTTCGGTATAGGGAAGATAAACATCATCGGCGACATAGAAATACTGCTTCAGTATAGCGATCATCGACTCACCAATGCCGCGTATCTCAGCCAGCTGATCTATCGAAGTGATAACTCCGCGGCTATCCCTGAAAGCTATGATATCATCAGCTGTTTTTTCGCCTATCCCGTTCACTGACATAAAGTGCTGCTTTTCGGCGGCATTTATATCCATCGGGAAGCTTTGCGGGTCGGAAAGCGGGACTTCCGCCGACGCCATGACCTCTTCGGCTTCTGCTGCGCTGTCGCTGATGATGTCACTGTCAGAGTATGCAACGCTGTCATTTTTTCGCATCTCGGTCATCACGCCGTCAACACCGACCAGCAGGAGCATAGCCGCCAAAACGCCAGCGACAACAACACCCGTCGGTATCTTCTTCAGCGTATCCGATGACGGCTTATTTGAATCGGCACCCCGAGATTCGGGGGATGTATCTTTCTTATCCATATAATTCACCCGATCAGCATAATGCGAATGATTTAGTAAAACTCCGTTTTGATTCAGCAGTTCTGAGCTTCTCTGATAAGCTCCTCGGCGTTTTTGAGGGTAAGCTCCGTTACGGTATCGCCGCCGATTATGCGGGCGATCTCCTGCTTGCGCTGCTCCATATCGAGGGAGCGTATATCGGTGACGGTTCTGTCGCCGACGATATTCTTTTCGATCAGCAGGTGCTCGTCCGCCATGACCGCCATCTGCGAAAGATGCGTCACGCAAAGCACCTGACGGCAGCGGGCTATGCTTTTGAGCTTCATGCCTATCTTCTGAGCAGCCCTGCCGCTTACTCCTGTATCTATCTCGTCGAAAATAAGCGTGCCGATGCTGTCCTTGTCGGCGATAACGCTCTTGAGGGCGAGCATTATCCTCGAAAGCTCACCGCCGGAGGCAATTCGTGCAATAGGGCGGGGCTCCTCGCCGAGGTTTGCGGATATGAGAAACTCAACGCTGTCCATGCCCTTGAGAGTCAGCTTGCCCTGCTCGATATTAACTACGATACGAACCATCGGCATATTCAGGAATTCCAGCTCTCCTGTCACCTGAGCCACAAATCTGTCCGCCGCCTTTTTGCGGTATTCGGAAAGCTCGGCAGCTTTGAGTGAAACGCTCTTAAGGAGCTCTTTCTGTTCCGTCTCAAGCTCTGCTATACTCTCCTCGCTGTTTCCCAGCTCTTCAAATTCCCTCTGGGAACGTTCGAGGGTCTCTATCACGTCGGAGAGCTCGGGGCCGTATTTCATCTTTGCCTTGTCAAGTTCGCGGGAACGGGAGTTAAGCCACTCAAAACGCTGGGGATCGGCGCCAAGCTTGTCCACCACCGCCGAAAGCTCACCGACGATATCCGACACCTCAATGCGGGCTGAGGATATCCTGTCATACAGCTGTGCAATATCGGGCATGATATCAGTGCTTGTCTCAAGCTTCTTTGCGGCAGTTAGCAGAAGTCCTTCTGCGCCGTCGAAATCATCGTCGCCGGAGAGAAGTTCCTTTGCGGCGAATGCGGCTTCCGAGAGAAAGACTGCATTCTTCGAGATCTCCAGCTCTTCATTGAGAGCGATATCCTCGTCGGGCTTGGGATCCAGCTCGGTGAGGTCGGCTATGATCTCTTCGAGCTGAGCCATGCGAACCTGCTTGCCGACCTGCTCCTTTCGCTTGCGGCTTATTACGCGGGAAAGCTCCTGAAGCTTGTGGAACTGCTCCTGATATGCTTTGAGAAGCGGCTCGGAGTCGGCGTAGCTGTCGAGGATATCTATATGTCTTTCAGGCTGCATAAGTATCTGGTTGTCATGCTGGCCGTGGATATTTACAAGAAGCTCTCCTATCTCGCGGATGACAGAAACATTGACAGGGCGCGAGTTTACACGCGCGGTGCTTCCGCCGTCGGAGTTGATCTCTCTGGAGATATAAAGCTTGCCGTCCTCAGTCTCGATGCCGAGCTCGTCCAGCTTTTTAAGGCACTCGGCGCCAAGGTCGGTGAAACAGCCCGTGATGGAAGCCTTCTTAGCGCCTGTACGCACGATATCCTTAGTCACGCGCTGACCAAGCAGTGCGTTGATACCGTTTATGAGTATAGACTTTCCTGCGCCCGTCTCGCCAGTGAACACGTTCAGCTCGGGGCCGAAATGCACCGAAGCTTTTTCGATCACAGCAAGATTTTCAATAAATATCTCTTCAAGCACTTTGGTTTATCCCCCGATATACAATCATTTTTCCAGAAGCAGACGCAGTTCCTTTTCAAGGCGCTCTGCGTCCTTTTCCGTTCGCATCAGCACGAACACGGTATCGTCGCCCGCTAAAGTCCCGACCGAATTATGAAGCTCGATGGAATCGAGCTTGGCGCAGACGGCATTTGCCATACCCGCGCTGCATTTGAGCACCACAGTATTCAGTCCGTGGTCAACATTCAGCACGCTCTCAAGAATTATCGAATGTTCAAAACCGCTGTCGGTGAGCCTGCTTCGGCTGAGTGACGGCACGGCGTACTTCGACCCGCCAGAAGCTATCGGCTGCTTTATAAGTGCCAGCTCCTTTATATCGCGGGAAACCGTTGCCTGCGTCACCTCAAAGCCGGAAGCCCTGAGCAGTGAGCAGAGCTGCTCCTGCGTCGAGACCTCATTCTCGGTGATCAATTCAACTATCTTGTACTGTCGCTGATTCTTCATTGTCAAACCTCTAATCTTATTTTATCGGAGTCATCAGCTTGCTGTTGACTGTCGGGAAGAAACTGCCGTCGGTCATATCTATTATCTTTGTGGTCAGCTTCGACCGGCTGATCTTTATGACATCGTTGTCGCTGACATTGAGCAGTCTGTTACCGTCTACCGTAAGGTGAGCACTTCCGCCTTCGCTGC
The DNA here is from genome assembly GCA_947167535.1 of uncultured Ruminococcus sp. Classification (GTDB taxonomy): domain Bacteria; phylum Bacillota; class Clostridia; order Oscillospirales; family Ruminococcaceae; genus YE71. Next base: position 3,306 of record CAMVIL010000219.1, read on the forward strand.
AGCTGCAGGTGACGGTTATGCGGCTGTCAGCCGAGAAGATGATAGGACGCGCAAACAGCGAATGAGCGCATATCTGAGAGAACTCTATGCACTGAAGATCAGGCTCGATAAGCGGGCCGCCTGCCGAAAGGGAGTAGGCAGTGGAACCAGTCGGAGTCGAGAAAATAATACCGTCTGCGCGCAGTGATGATAC
>CAMVIL010000220.1 GCA_947167535.1 uncultured Ruminococcus sp.
ACTGCTTCTTTATGCCTTTTAGTTCAAGCATTGCCTTCCTCCGATCATCTAACACTAATAGCTTTTAAAGATATCAATATTCATAATATCACAACGGTTCATCATTGTCAAGATAAATGTCGCATCGGTGCGAACAAATAAGCGTTATGCACATAAAAAACGTCCCCCTGAGGGGACGTTTTGAAGGTTTGATAACAGCTGCCGTTACTTGCACTTAACGCTCTTGACAGCGCTCCAGCCGCCCTTATAGGTGGTCTTGCCCACCTTCTTGTAAGCGCATACTCTCGCGAAGTAGGTCTTGCCCTTCTTCATGCCCTTTACGGTCTTGAAGAGGGTTGCCGACTTCTTTACGGTGTAGGTCTTGGCCGACTTCTTGAACTTCTTGTCGAGAGCCAGCTGTACCTTGTAGCCGTCAACTCCGCCTGCCGACTTCTTCCATGTCAGCTTGAGGGTGCCGCTCTTGGGGCTGGTCAGCTTTTTTGCGGCGGCCTTTGCTGGTTTGATGATGAAGCTTCCCGACTTCTTGCCCTCATAGTAGCCCTTGCCGGTAACGGTAACGGTGGCCTTGCCGCAGTTTTTGTTGTTCTTGTAAGAAACGGTGTAGTCTTCACCCTTGTTCAGAGGCTTGCCGTCGAGGGTGACGGTAACGGAAGGCTTGAGCGCCTTGCCCGAGTACACCTTGTTCGCAGCCTTTACCTTAGCCTTGGCGAGCGACTGCTTTTGGATGGTGACAGGCGCAAAATCTATTATCGTCATCGTCACTGTGCAGTCTACTACGGAAGTAGGCAATTTTGCAGCAAAAGCAGAAATGCCCTCAGGTCCGTTGAATCTCTTCGTAGGCTCTTCGGGGACTATTAGCGCCTCGGAATAGGTGGAAGTCATACCGCCTGTGGGCAGCATAACTCCGATAGATTTCTTGAAAGTAACGCCCTTATCGGTAAGTCCCGAAGCGGTAATAATGTAATCTACCGCCGATATCTTTGAGAGGTCGATGCTCTTTGCCTCGTAGCTGAATACTGCGCCGCTCTCGGTGTATTCTGCATTTGCATCAACAACAGTCTCACTGCCGTCTACGCCTATAATTACCAGCTGTGCAGACAGGCATTCTACCGTAGGGTCGGCAGCGCTTACGGCATAAGCCGCAGGCGAAGCAGGTGCGTCAGCGGAAACGGCAGCTGTGCCCACCATTCCGAAAGCCAGCACCGCCGCGCAGGCAGCGCATAACATCTTCTGTGTTTTCATAGTGATTCCTCCTGTTTTTTAATCCGGACTTGCGCCCGTGTTTGTTAAGATTATAGCATATGATAATGTACAAATATAAAAATTCATATTAATAAATGATTAAATCTTCAAATATTCTTAACAGAGATATAGCTACACTCATTAGGAGTTTATCCTTATAGAATCCAAAAATGTATTATTGACTTGCCCCCTGAGGCATGGTATAATGAAATCAGAATATATTTGTATAAAGGGGCGCTTGGCATGAAAAAAACGCTGTTTTGCGATAAATGGGAATTTTCAAAAAATCCTATCGGCACCGAATACGAAAATGCTTCGGGCTGGAAGAAAGTGGCTCTGCCTCACGACTGGCTGATATGGGATACCGCCGACCTCTACGAGACCTCCACCGGCTGGTACCGCCGCATCCTGACGCACTCGGATGACGGTATGCGGACGTTTCTCCGCTTCGAGGGCGTGTACATGGATTGCCGCGTCTACGTCAACGGCACCCTTGCGGGCGAGTGGAAGTACGGCTACACCACCTTCGGCTTCGACATCACCGGGCTTCTTCACGAGGGCGACAACCTCATCGCCGTCCGCGTTGACTACCGCTCCCCCAACTCCCGCTGGTACTCGGGCGCGGGCATATTCAGAAACGTATGGCTCTGCCGTTTCCCCGACACCCATATCCTGCCCGACGGAATTTACATCTCCGCCAATAACGACGGCACTGTGACCGTCACCACAGAGACAGAGCGTCCCGAAGGCGAGACCGTCGAGGGGCTCACGCTTCACACCATGATACGCAAAAAGAACATGACCGCGACCGACAGTATGTTCTGCACTAAGAGTGAATGCTGCGCTGCCGACAGGAGCGCTCTGCCCGACACCGTCAACCGCAGCGGCTTCTCATACTCCGTCACCACGCAGACTGTCAAGGTCACGGCTCCCGCGCTGTGGGACATCGACGACCCGCAGCTCTACACCTGCTTTGTCAAGCTGGTCAAGGACGGCAAAGAGATCGACTCTGAAAGCGTGACCTTCGGCTTCCGCGAGATAAAGTTTACTCCCGACAGAGGGTTCTTCTTAAACGGCAGGCAGGTCAAGCTCCACGGCTGCTGCGAGCATCACGATCTCGGCGCACTGGGTGCTGCGGTCAACCGCTCGGCGTTAAAGCGTCAGCTGAACATTCTGCGGGGCATGGGCGTGAACGCCGTCCGCACCAGCCACAATCCCCCCGCCGCCGAGCTCATGGAGCTTGCCGACGAGATGGGCTTCCTCATACTCGACGAGGGCTTCGATATGTGGGAGCTGCAGAAGACCGACTACGACTACGCCCGCTTCTTCCCAGAGTGGATCGAGCGCGACGTGGCTTCTTGGGTGCGCCGCGACCGCAATCACCCCTCCCTTATCGGCTGGAGCATCGGCAACGAGATATACGACACCCACATCTCAGAGCGCGGTCAGGAGGTCACTTCCCTGCTGAAAAAGCTGGTGGAGCTCCACGACCCCAGAGGCAACGGATATGTCACCATCGGCTCGAATTATATGTCGAGCGACAACGCTCAGCGCTGCGCTGACATTCTCAAGGTCGCAGGCTACAACTACGCCGAGCGCCTTTACGACGAGCATCACGCCGCCCACCCCGACTGGTGCATCTACGGCAGCGAGACCAGCTCGGTGGTGCAGAGCCGCGGCATTTATCACTTCCCCTACGACATGGCTATCCTCAGCGACGACGACGAGCAGTGTTCGGCGCTGGGAAACAGTGCGCCTATCTGGGCGGCAAAGAGCTGGGAAGCCTGCATTATCCCCGACCGCGACCGCGAATACTGCGCGGGACAGTTCATCTGGACGGGCTTTGACTACATCGGCGAGCCGACTCCCTACTCCACAAAGAACAGCTACTTCGGTCAGATAGACACGGCGGGATTCCCCAAGGACAGCTACTACGTTTTCAAGTCCGTCTGGGAAGACGGCAGTGGCGAGCCTTTTGTGCACCTCTTCCCCTACTGGGACTTCAACGAGGGTCAGCAGATAGACATTCGCGTGGCGAGCAACTGCCCCCGCGTGAAGCTGTTTTTCAACGACGAAGTTATAGCAGAGAAGGACTTCGACCCTCAGCACGACACCGAGCTCACCCTTGATGCCAGACTCCCCTACTCCAAGGGCGAGATCAAAGCAGTTGGCTACGACAAGGACGGCAGTTGCATAGCTTCCGACGCCGCGCCCTCTCACGGCGACAC
>CAMVIL010000221.1 GCA_947167535.1 uncultured Ruminococcus sp.
TGTGCGACTGCATACGCTGCGGCGCGGCAAAGGAGCAGTCCCCCGTCGGCAAAGGTGTTTTTGACGACATACTTGAGAACTTGAACGCCGCAGAGCGCGAGACTCTGCCCATCTGTCAGGACACCGGCATGGCTGTCGTGTTTATTGACGTGGGTCAGGAAGTACACTTCACCGGCGGCTACATCATCGACGCGATAAACGCAGGCGTTTCGCAGGGCTACACCGAGGGTCTGCTGCGCAAGTCGGTAGTCGGCGACCCCCTCGAGCGCGTAAACACAAACGACAACACCCCCGCCGTAGTTCACCTGAACATCGTCGAGGGCGACAAGGTGCGCATCATGGTAGCACCCAAGGGCTTCGGCAGCGAGAATATGTCTCAGCTCAAGATGATGACTCCCTCGGTCACTCATGAGGAGATAGTTGACTGGGTGGTAAACGTCTGTGCTCAGGCAGGCTCCAACCCATGTCCGCCCATCGTTATCGGCGTAGGCATCGGCGGAGACTTCGAGCAGTGCGCGTATCTCGCCAAGAAGGCGCTCTGCCGTCCTGTTTCAAAGCGTGCCGACACCGAGCGCTACGCTTCCCTCGAAGCTCAGATGCTCGAAAAGATAAACCGCCTCGGAATAGGACCTCAGGGCTTCGGCGGTACCCAGACCTGCCTCGCGGTAAACATCGAACACGCCCCCACCCACATAGCAGGCCTCCCCGTTTCCGTCAACGTAGGCTGCCACGTGACCCGCCACGCCGAGACTGTCCTCTGACGGGGACAGCGTCCCCAAAGAATACCACTATCTTACCGTGAAAGGAGTGTACGGCGTGAAGAGGTATTTGCCTGCTAAGAGGGCTATGCTTTGTGCTTATTTGGTTTTAGCGGCGCTTGGCGCCGTACTCAGTTTTCTGATATACAGGTATGCGGTGCTGCTTCCTACGGGGACACTCAGGATAGCGGCAGGGATAATGTGGGCGCTGATACTGACAGCGGCTCTGCTTTTCATACCGCACTATTTCTTCCACGCGAAAGTGGTCATCACAAAAAACGAGATCGCGGCTTCGGGGGGATTTTTCTACTTCAAGGACGACTATATGCCCATAGGCTCCATAAAGAGCGTATCGGTGATCTCGACACCGCTGGGGATCCTGACGGGATTCAACTTTGTGGTGATAAACGCGCTGGGGTCGCGGGTGGTGCTGTCGTTTCTCCGCTCCAGGGATGCCAGAGACATCGCCGCGACGGTCAACAGCATGATAAGCGGCGAGGAAGAGCTTCCCGATAAGCTCCCCGACAGCGAAGGGGGCAGATCGGCATGACCAGCACCCGCATGAAGATATCGCGGTTTTTCCGCCACCGCCAGCACCCTCTGAAAATGGTCGAGTACTCCAGCCGAAACCTCTGGCTTCTGCTGATCCCGCTCTCCAAATACCTCATAGCTTCAAAGTTCAACTTTCAGGAGTGGATACGCACAAACTGGGTCGATATCCTCGCCATCGCGGGCATTTTTGCCTTTGCGGTGCTGAGGTGGGTGTTCGTCCGCTTCGACATTGAGCCCGACGGCATCACCGCACACTCGGGCATCTTCGGGATAATCTCCACCAAGATATACTTCTCCCAGCTGACCTCGGTGAGCTTCTGCCAGTCGTGGTACGGCAGACCTTTCAAGGTACACACCATCTACGCCGAGACCAACGCCAAGACAGTCTCCCGCGAGGATCTGAAGCTGGTGCTTTCGGGGAAGAACGCCGACCTGCTGTACGAATTCATCTCAAACGGCGAGTACGTCAAGCCAAAGGTCACCTACTCCCCGCGAAAGCTGCACCTTATGATATTTTCCCTGCTGTTCTCGTCTGCGCTGACGGGAGTTCTGCTTTACGGCACCTTTATGTTCGAGGTGTACAAGATTCTGGGACTCAAGACCGAGCAGCAGATGCTTAGGCGCGTCAACGGCGAACTGGATAAGCTCGACCGACAGCTGTTCAACCTCTCGAAGCTGGTGCCGAGAGCTGTGCTTCTGATCGGCGGCGTGGTTGTTCTCTGCTGGTTCATATCCTTCCTCGCCACGCTGGCGCGGCACTGGTCCTTCACGGTTTCGCGCAGCAGCAGTCAGTTTCATATCCGAAGCGGCGCCATGATAAAGCGGCGACACATTATCAACCGCGACAAGATAAACTACTACGACCTGACGCAGACGCTCCTCATGAAGCTGTTCAGGATATGCTCGGTAACGCTGGACTGCACGGGTTACGGCAAGCGCAGGCGCGAGATATCGGCGCTGATACCTATAACCACCTACCGCCGCGTGACCACAACGCTGAGGCTGCTGACCCCAGATCTCCCGCTCCCCAAGCCAGAGGTCCGCACAGGCACAGGATCGGACGTCCGCAGATTCGTCACGCTCCCCGCGATATGCTCGGTGCTGCCGATAGTCGGCATGAAGCTGCTGGAATCGACCTTTGCGGGCAGACACCGCGAGGTCAACGCGCTGCTGGTCATCATCACGGTACCTCTGTTATGGCTGGTGATAGTAAAAGCGACGGCGGCGTTCAACACGTCGGTGGGATTCAGCGATCAGGGCTGTGTGATGAACTACTGCCGCTGGTACAAGTTCCACAAGGTCTTTCTGCCGAAGTCTAACATCAGCCGCATACGGATAGTCCGCAATCCCATGCAGATGCTCAACCACACCTGCACGCTGAAGATCTACACCGTAGGCGAAAGCGGCAGATGCCACACGATGTTTTCGCTGCCATACGATGATGTGCGGGCGGTGTGTATGCGTGAGGGCTACGTGCTCTTTGAATAACCCACATAACACAAAAAGGGCTACCCAGATCGGATAGCCCTTTAAATATGCATTTTAAGATGTCTTATCTAGCTTCCTCAGAGAAACCGCTCTCAACCAGATCAACCAGACCCTCAACTGCAGCCTGCTCGTCAGCGCCGTCAGCGATGATCCTGATGGAAGTGCCGCCTACGATACCCAGAGAAAGGATACCCAGAAGGCTCTTAGCGTTTACTCTTCTGTCTTCCTTCTCGATCCAGATGCTGGACTTGAACTCGTTAGCCTTCTGGATAAAGAAAGTTGCAGGACGAGCGTGAAGACCTACCTGATTCTGTACTACTACATCTTTAACGAACATAATAAACCTCTCCATTCATAACCATTTAATGGAAAACCCATTTTCTCAACTGATGCGGCGATTCGGACCGCAGCATGGAGGTACGCGAGTTGTACAAGTTATATACTTCTCTTCTTTCCTTCCACATACTAATTATACCGCAGAGTTGTCGATTCGTCAACACGAAATTTCCACAAAGCGGCGGTTTTTGCGAAAATTCTGTTGTTTTACCAAATCGGTCAACTAAAGCGGGGAGTGGGGTTGTGCATACTTTACAAAATAATTTGACTTTTATGTAAATCTGTACAAACAGAGTTAACATACGTTCGATT
>CAMVIL010000222.1 GCA_947167535.1 uncultured Ruminococcus sp.
ACTGATGGTGAGGAGACGCCGGAGTATGTGGCGCTTGTAAGGGATTTTTACCTTATCTCGTCGATGAAGCCCAGCGCCATGTGGTCGCTTGCGGCTATGACAGCGTCGGGTTTTGCGATCCTGCCTTCGATTATATCCTGAGCCAGTTCGACACCGCTGCGGTACCAGAAATCTCCGTATCTGATATGCTCGTCGGATACTTCAAGTCCGTGGAGCTTTACCTCGTCAAGCATAAGCTCCAGCCGCTGTTCAGCTTCGGGATTGCCCTTGAATCCTGTAAGTAAGCAGATGTCCTTGCAGCCGTGTACCTCGATAACGTGGCGGCAGATCTCTCTTATCTGTTCGTCGTTGGCATTTTCGACCACCGCCAGATCTTTGTACGGCATACTTACGCAATAGGCGGGCAGCCCTGTCTGAGCTTTAATTCTCGGATACAGCATCTCCATATACTGTGATTCGTTGTTGGGCATAAGGCTTATGCTGTCGATAACGACTCCGTCAAACCTGCTGAAGTCGATAAGCTCAAAAATATTGATCTCGCCGATCATATGATCCTTGAAGCCTTCAAAATAATCAAGGTTTATCATCGAAGAAAACTGTGCTACGTTATAGCCGTATTTTTCGCACTGTGCAAAGACTCCCTGACTTATTCTCTGGGAATGGGAAGTATCGGGAGAAGCGGTCACAAGGCAAATGGTTTTTCTTCTGCTCATCGGGCTCACCTCACTGTCTGCAAAAACTGTATTCTCGCTCATGAATTATACTATGATTATACCATAATATATGAAAATAGTCAATCAAATGGAAGTTAGCCAAATGTAAAAAAACGGCGGGCGTTTTTGTGCATTTATACAAAGCCTGATTTTGGCAGTCGCTGACAGTATCTGGCGGGTTTTCGTATTTAAGGTATGTAATTACCGAATCCTATTGACATTTCCGTTAAATGAGTATATAATAAACGTGAACAGTTTAAAAACCCAAGGAAAGGACTGACCATTATGAAAAACCAGATCGTATGCTGTACGGCAGCGCTTTTACTCGCAGCGGGAGGGCTCGGAGCTCTGCCTGCGGGGACATTCGGAACGGCGATCGTTGCCAGTGCGGCGACTTACGGTGATTATGAGTACACTGTGCTTGATGACGGAACTGTTGAGATAACAAAGTATACCGGTTCAGAGGCTAATCTGAAGATACCTTCGGAAATAGACGGGAAGAAGGTTACAAGCATAGGAGACTATTCATTCAATACAGGTCCGTATAAGGGAAACGATAATTTAGTAAATTTAACTGTTCCTGATAGTGTTACAAGAATCGGTTCGTATTCGTTTGCTTTCTCTGATAATCTTGAAAGCGTTAACATTCCCGGGAGTGTGAATATTATTGGGGACGCAGCATTTTATAATTGCAGCAAGCTTGAAAGATTAAAGATCTCATATGGAGTTACTGGTATCGGAGAGCGTGCTTTTTTCGGCTGCAGATCTCTTAAGGGAATATCTATACCATTAAGTGTCAAATGGATCGGCGGCTGGGCTTTTTGCAACTGTACGGGCTTTTCAAGTGTAACAATACCCAGAAATGTTGAATCCATATATGAAAACGCATTTGGATATATTGATCTATTTGAGAAACGGGACGGATTTACTATCGGCGGCTACAAGGGCACTGCTGCTGAGGAATATGCTAAAAACTGCGGCTTTGCTTTTTTTGATCTGGAAGAAGAATACGTCAGCGGAGACTGGAAATACAGCCTTCTTGCGGACGGAACAGCGGAGATCAAACAATACTCGGGCAGTGACACTGTCGTGGATGTGCCTGCGGAATTAGACGGCAAAAAGGTGACAAGCATCGGAGCTGTATTTGCTCCGTATAATTATAACGGCAGTCTGACGGAGGTGCATCTTCCTTCTACTCTGAAGAATATAGGTGCGGAGGCATTTGCAAACTGCGACAAACTTGAAACGATCGTTATTCCTGACAGTGTTGAAAGCATCGGCGGAAGTGCGTTCTGGTGCTGTTCAAAGCTGAAAAAGGTAAAGCTTCCCGACAGTGTGAGAGAGCTTGGCGCGGGTGCTTTCGCGGGGTGCTCATCACTTGAAGAAATAACGCTTTCAAACAATCTCACTTCATTAAATACATTCGGATTTGACGCTATATATTACGGTGTATTATATGGCTGCCCCAAGCTCAAAAGCGTTGTTATACCGAAGTCTGTGACAACAATAGATGATTATGCGGTCGGCTACAATTATGTTTTTATCGACACTTATGATTCTAAAATAGAGAAGGTCGACGGCTTCACCATCTACGGTTACAAGGGTACGGCTGCCGAGGAATATGCCACTAAGAACGGCTTTATATTTGTTGACTTAGACACCCCCGCTCCCGCAAAGAAGTCGATCGCAAAGGCGACCGTAACTGCGGCGAACAAGGTCTACACCGGCAAGGCGCTGAAGCCTGCCGTGACTGTAAAGCTCAGCGGGAAGACCTTGAAGAGCGGCACGGATTACTCTGTTGCATACAAGAACAATACCAAGTGCGGCAAGGCGACTGTTACCGTCACCGGCAAGGGCGACTACACCGGAACGAAGACCGGCAGTTTCATCATCAAGCCCAAGAAGGTGGCTGCAAAGAAGCTGACCTCGCCCAAGACCAAGCAGATCAAGCTTACGTGGACTAAGGCGGCAGGCGGCGTGACCGGTTATCAGGTGCAGATCGCTACCAACAAGGCGTTCAGCAAGGGCAAGAAGTCGGTGACTGTGGCTAAGGCTTCGGCGGCTTCAAAGACTATCACGAAGCTCAAGAAGGGCACGAAGTACTTCGCACGCGTTCGCGCTTACAAGACGGTAGGGAAGACCAAGTACTATGGTGCTTGGAGCGCTGTCAAGAGCGTTAAGTGTAAATAAGTATTGTGACAGAGCCATCGGGAAGCCGGTGGCTTTGTTTTGGCAAAATGAGAAAAGTCCTGTTACGCCCGAACGAGCATAACAGGACTTAATTATTTTTTGAGCTTCTCTTCACCGTGAGGCTTGAACCCTCTGAAAAGGCAGATGCCGAGAAATCCCGTGAATCCCGTCGCGGCGAACACGCTGAAACGCTCGACGATGCCGAAATACTCTCTCGGGACGGCGTCCTTGCCGATGGCTCCCACGAACATCATCGTCAGCGCGACAGTCGCGGCGATGGCGATGTAGCGGTACTTTCCCTTTGAGCGGTAGCCGCCCACCATCATGACGACAAGCGAGGCGATCGACAGCAGGACGACAAGGGCAGTGACAACATAGATGTGCATAAAGTCCTGAAAAGTCCCCGCGTTGCCGCTGTCCGAGAGGGGGAACATGGTGTAGCCGATGCCCGACACCCAGCTCATGCCCGTGAACAGGTAGATGCCGACTCTCAGCGTTCTGGTCAGCGTGTCTTTGATGAA
>CAMVIL010000223.1 GCA_947167535.1 uncultured Ruminococcus sp.
CTCATCGTGACCTCCGACGAATGCGTGGAGCTTTTCAGACCGCTTGCCAAAGCCCTTGCGGAGAAGTATCCCGACATACGTTCGGTGCTGCTCAACGTCAACAGCCGCCGCACCAACGCTATACTCGGCGACAGAGTGATACCGCTCTTCGGCAGCGACAGGATCCATGACACCATGTGCGGGCGCAGGATCGCGATCTCGCTGCATTCCTTCTACCAGATCAACACGGCGCAGGCTGAGCGTGTGTACCGTCTGGCGGCGGAGCTGGCTTCCCTCGGGGGAGACGAGACTCTGCTGGACTTATACTGCGGCGCAGGCACCATCGGGCTTTCGATGGCTGACAGAGTCGGCAAGCTGATCGGCGTGGAGATAATCCCGCAGGCGGTGGAAAACGCCGGAGAAAACGCCGCCGCAAACGGCATCGGCAACTCGGAGTTCATCTGCGCGGACGCAGGCAAGGCGGCGGAGATGCTCTACCGGCGCGGCGAGCTGCCCGACGTAATTATCGCAGACCCCGCGCGTAAGGGCTGCACTCCCGACACGCTGGAATACATGGCGAAGATGTCGCCGTCGCGTATCGTGATGATATCCTGCAACCCCGCCACCGCCGCCCGCGACTGTGCGGAGCTTGAAAAGCTGGGGTACAGGACGCAAAGCGTAACTGCGGCAGATTTCTTCCCGCGGACGGAGCACTGCGAGTGCGTGGTGCTTCTGACCAAAAACTAAAGCACATAAAAAACAACGGCAGCGCCCGCAAAAAAGGCTCTGCCGTTTTTATATCATTCTATCGTTCCGCCGCCTACGACGTGATCGCCCTGATAGAACACTACCGCCTGTCCCCGCGATATCGCGCGGTGGGGAGTGTCAAAATCCACGCGCACTCTGCCGTCCTCGAGGGGGGAGATGGTGCAGGGGACGTCCTTCTGGTGATAGCGCGTCTGGGCGGTGCAGTGATACTCGCCGTCCAGCTTGTCGAACATGATGAAGTTGACGTCGCGGGCGGTCAGGCTGTCTCTGGCAAGCTCGGGAGCCTTGCCCAGCACCAGAGTGTTGCTCACCATATCCTTGTCCACAACGAACAGCGGCTCGGAGTAGGAGACGCCTATACCCTTGCGCTGACCGATGGTGTAATGTATCAGCCCCTTGTGCTCGCCCAGCAGCGTGCCGTCGGTGAGGCGGATGTCTCCGCGGGGCTGTTCGCCAGCCGCTTCGGTGATGAAGCGTGCGTAGTCGCCGTCGGGGATAAAGCAGATGTCCTGACTGTCGGGCTTGGCGGCGTTGACCAGCTCGTTCTCCTGCGCGATGAGGCGTATCTCGTCCTTGCTCATCTCGCTGATGGGGAAGAGGGTGTGCTCCAGCTGGTGCTGGGTCATGCCGTAGAGCACGTAGCTCTGATCCTTTGAGCGGTCAAGCGAGCGCATGAGCTGCCAGCGCCCCGACTTCTCGTCAAACCCGCGGCGGACGTAGTGACCCGTCGCGATATAGTCGTAGCCTATCAGCTGAGCCCGTTCGAGGAAGCTGCCGAACTTTAAGTGCTTGTTGCACTCGATGCAGGGATTCGGTGTGCCGCCGTGAAGGTAGGTCTCAACAAATCGTCTATCACGAAGCGCTTGAAATCCGCCGACATATTGAACACATGATGGTCTATGCCCAGCCTCAGCGCCACGTATTTTGCGTCCTCGACATCGCTGAGGGAGCAGCAGGTCTTGCTGCGCTCGATGCCGATATCCTCGTTTGAATAGAGGTGCATCGTAGCGCCTGCCACGTCGTAGCCCTGTTCCAGCAGCAGCTTTACCGCCACCGAGCTGTCGACCCCGCCGCTCATGGCGACTAGGACTCTTTTCTTTTCCATACATTTTCTCCTTACAATCGCAGCTCCACTCTGTATCCGCCGTCGATGTGATACAGGCGTCCGTAAACGCGGGTCGTCGAGTAGTCGGTCTTGTTCACAAAGCAGAAGGCTTCGTCGTACATATGCACCGTGTTGTCGGGCTTGACCATTCCGTCCTGATAGTGGAAACTGCCGTCCTTAGTGTAGTATTCAAACTCGCCCCTGCAAAGCTTCATAAAGTCCTCGTAACTGCCCGTGTAGTCGAGAGTGAGGGCGTAATCGGTCTCGTTGAAGAAGCCCACCGCCATGCTGTCGTAGTCGCTTATCGTCATCTCATCGGTCACGGTGATGCAGAAGAGCTCCTCTATCTGCGCTGCCGACACGCCGAAAATGCTCTTGATATCCTGCACGGGAAAGCCCATGATGACCTCCGGCGGAGCCGCAGCTTCCGCCGCCTTCTGCTTTTCCTCGGAGAAGAGATAGCGGTCGGTGGCGATGCAGAGCAGTATCAGACCCGAGCAGAAGAAAACGCACATCAGTATCATTATCTGAGTGCGGAGCTCACCCAGAAGTTCCCTGCTTCTTCTCATATGCCCAGCCTCTTTGCAGCTTCCTGCCAGATATCCTCGTCGTCGAATTGCTTATCCTGCTCTTCGCAGAGCTGCTTGACGAGCTTTGCGCACTCGTGGTTGAAGTTCACGCCGTTTTCGTCTTTCAGGGAAGCTATAAACGCCCGCGCCCAGACGTCGGCGAAGTACAGCAGACCGCTCTGCTCGAACTCGTCTATCAGCGCCTGCTTGTCGTAGGGTATCTCGATATGCTGACAGCTCCACTCGCCGCCGTCGGATTCCAAAAGGACGATCGTCGCACCCTTCTGACCGTAGACGGGGTTGCCCACCGTGCCCGCATTGATTATCGTTTTGCCGTCCTTCGACTTTACATAAGGCTGATGGCAGTGTCCGCAGACGAGCACGCCGGTCATGAACTCGTCGAACAGCTCGTCGATATCGGGAGAATCGCTGTAGATAAGGCGGCGGTTGCTCTGCATGGTGGCGTGGCATATGGAGAAAGGCGGATAGCCGTCCAGCTTTACCTCCATACCGATGGGCATAGCCTCAAGGAAGCGCATATCTCCGCCCGAGAGCGCGTTATATGTATAAATGAGCGACCCCGACTGCGACGACCCGCGCCGCCACTCTTCGGTGAGGTTATAGCGGTGGTCGAGCATATAGTCCTCGCGGTTGCCGCGGACGAACCACGTCTTGAAGGCATCGGGGATATTCCTTATTATACGCATAGTCTTTTCGGGGTAGGGGCAGTCGGAGATATAGTCGCCGAGAAAAGCTATCCCGTCGATGTTGTTCCTGTACACCCACTTCATGCACTCTTCCAGCGCGATATGATTGCTGTGGATATCGCCCATTGCCGCTATACGCATATCATCACCTCATTACGTCATACTATATCAATTATACTGTATCCGGCCGGATTTGTCAACCGGTACACGGCGGTACACGGCGGTACACGGCGTGTACCACGCTGTTGTCTCGCATTATTATTTGTGCTAGGCTTTTGTTTTGTCACGCTC
>CAMVIL010000224.1 GCA_947167535.1 uncultured Ruminococcus sp.
TTCGTAGCAGCCGATCCGATTCGCTTCTTCAAGAGCCTCCGAGTCGTCGAGATCTACCACGCTGTCCGAATAGACCCTTGCTTCTGCGTACTTTTTCAGCAGCACCTCCGCCGCGTCCGCGCGTTCATTAAGCTCTGACATATCGTCTATCTTATCGATGAGATGCGCGACTCCCAACTCATAGGTGTCGAAAAGATACACCTCAAAGAACGAGGGCTCTGCGATAATGCTGTCGATAAGCTCGTCTGTGGGAAGCTCCTCTTGTGAGTCCTCACCGCTTTCGCTTACCGTTTCCTCTGTGGAACTGCTGTCCTTCGGCAGCTTTGCCTCGGTGGAATCTTTCACCGAACAGCCTGCAAAGCAGACGATGCAAAGCGCTGTCGTTATGATGGTTATAAGTCTTAACAGCTCCATAAGCGCACCTCCGTTTCTACGGATTCGCCACGACCACCATCGGGTATCTGATGACCTTGTCGCCGATCATTACACCCTTTTCAAAGACCTGAGCCACCACGTTCTCGCCAAGCTCGGGATCTTCTATCTGGCTGACCGCATTGGCGGTAGCGGGGTCAAAAGGCTCGCCGGTCGGGTCGATTATCTTGACCTTCATCTTGTCGAAGGCGTCCTTGAACTGCTTGAGTATCATCTCGACGCCTGCCTTGTAGTTTTCATCTGTGCATTCTGCTTCAGCCGCACGCTCGAAGTTGTCGAAGATCTTGATGAAGCTGAGCACCGTATCGCCTACCGCAGCCTCGCGGGTCTCAAGCTGCTCCTTTGCGGTGCGCTTGCGGTAGTTGTCGTACTCTGCCATGAGCCTTAAGTACTTATCCTTCTGCTCCTTGAGCTCGGCTGTGTGCTTATCCTCTGCGGAAGCTTCCTCGGCATTCTCGTCAGCCTCTACGGCCGCTGCGGCTTCCTCAGCCACTTCCGATTCAACTGCCTGTTCCTCTGCTTCCTTTTCTATCTCCTCTTCGATTTCCGATTCGAGGTCGATATCGTTTGTCTTTTCTGTGTCCATCAGCTGTTGCCTCCTTCTGTCGTATTCTTTTCTTCTATTTCTAATCTCTCTTCCTCACCCGCACGCTCGCTGAGAAGCGTTGTGATGCGCTGTGAGAAGTATTCAAGATAAGGTATGAACTTTGAGTAGTTTATCCTCATGGGACCGATAAGCCCCAGCCTTCCCGCCTGAACGCCGTCCTTTTTAAAAGGTGCGGAGATTATCGACGAGTTGTGTATCGCGAAGCTGTCGCCCTCTGAGGAGAAGCTTATCTGAAGATCGCTGAAGCTGTCGTTGAAGAACTTCTCGATCTCCTTCTGGTTGTCGAGGAAGTCGATTATCTCACCCTGATCGAAGTCCTTGCAGGTGAGCAGGTTCTTCTCGCCTCGGAGCTTTATGTCCTGCGCCGTCATTTCCTTGGCGAGGTTGAAAAGCTCTCCCAGCAGCGGGGTCAGCGTCACCATGTAGGTGCCCATCGCTGTGCGGATGTTCTCTATCATCTCTTCCGAAACGTCGTCGATCGGCATACCCTGCAGATTCTCGGCTAAGTATTTATCGAAGAACTCCAGCTGTTCGTGAGTCAGGTCAAATTCCAGTCGGCAGACCTTGTTCTTTATCTTGCCGTTTGAGGTTATCATAAGGATAACGTACATACGCTTGCCGGTAGGTATTACCTCTACCTTAGATATCAATGAGAACTTCGGAGTCGAGCTTGCCACCACCGATGCGCACTGAGTAAGCTGTGTCAGTGCCAGCGATGCGGAGTTTACCAGCTCTTCTTCGGTAGCGGATTCGTCCAGCATAGCGTCGAGTGCTCTCTTCTCCTCCTCCGACAGCTGGTCGCGTTCCATCAGCGTGTCGACGTACAGGCGGTAGCCGTTATAAGTAGGTATCCTGCCTGCCGAGGTGTGAGGCTGTTCGAGGTAGCCCTGCTTTTCAAGCTCCGCCATCTCGTTGCGGATAGTAGCCGACGACGCCTTGACGTGCGCCATTATCGCCTTTGAACCAACCGGCTCTCCGCTGACGATATATTCATCGACCACTGCCTGAAGGATCTTCAGCTTGCGGCTATCCATCTTTCACGCCCCCTTTAGCACTTATCTTTCCAGAGTGTTAGCACTCTTTATCTCTGAGTGCTAATTATAGTTTATACCTTTTTAAGCCGATTGTCAAGAGCGTTTAGAGAAAAATTCTTCTCAAACTTGCAAAAATTTCCCGCTCCCCTTTTGTGCAGTTTTCCCAAACGCGAGGCTTTTATTCGTCAATACGACGATTTTCATGGGCAACGTCCGAATTTACTTCCAATATATGTAAAATATTTTGTGCATTGGCTACATAATAATTACAATGTGGTTACAAAATTTACAACACGACTACAATCTTTTGTTGAAAACCTTTACACACCTTCGCAAACCGTGGTATAATGCGATACGTGAAAAGGAAAAGAGTGTAATCGGAACACATTGGAGGAAAGTATGAATATCAGAAAGAACATATTAAGAAGTGCGACTGCACTTGCTGCAGTCTGTATTATGGCAGCTGCGTCGATCGGAGGCAGCGTAAGCGTCAGCGCCAACAGCAGCAATACCGTCTCGATACAGACCGAGAGCGTTTCCAAGAAGAGATCTCCCGTGGTCAAGGATCGCTACTACCGCGTTTCCAAGAACGTCAAGCTCTTCAAAAAGACCACAAAGGGCGTCAAGAGCGCGAAGCTAAAGACCGGCAGCGCGTTTTTCGTTTCGGGAAAGCTCGCCAGAGCAAACGGCAATCTGCTGAGGGTGGGTCAGGACGAGTCTTCCGCCGTCTATATAAAGCTCACCAGCGGCATCTATTCGGGATACTATATAGAAGAGTTCGCCGGCTGCGAGTGGGACGACGAGATCTACGCAAAGCAGCGCATCGTCACCGAGTACGGACGTTCAATGAACGGCGGCAGCTACTCCTACGGCTCGGCTGGCTACCGCTGCACCGACTGCTCGGGACTTACCATGCAGTGCTACGAGCAGATAGGCGTATACATGGCGCACAGCACCGTATCCCAGTCCAGGGCAGGCAAGGCTGTCAGCCTGAAGAAAGCTCAGCCCGGCGACATCATCGTGCTCAACTACTGCTCCCACGTTGCGCTGTATCTCGGCAACGGCAAGATGGTACACGCCATGAACAGCTGGGACGGTATAAAGGTAGAGCCGATCTCCCAGCTCAAATATTACCATGTTGATACGGTAAGACGCATAATAAAGTAAGGAAAGACCGTCCGGGAGGGCGGTCTTTTTGTTGACTTTTTCATACCGATATGCTATAATATGCTTATATACAAAGGCGCGGGCGGATACCACGCCATCACTGACCTGACGAACGGAGGTAAACACATGAACGAGATCAT
>CAMVIL010000225.1 GCA_947167535.1 uncultured Ruminococcus sp.
CGGACATTATAGCAGACGCCGTCGTCATCGCCGGGGTATATGTTTTTTTCGCAAAGCCACGGCAGGATATCGGTGTCGTCTATGCTGAAAAAGAGCTCGCTCTCGGAGGCAAAATATCCTCCGTCGGCAATACCGGTAATAACCGCGGTGTACTCAAAACTCTCCGTCACTTCATCGGAAAGCTCGACATATGCGGGCGGAATTACAAAGTCGTCGATCACACGCTTTTTTCTGCTGCTTTCTTTTTTGGAATACAGTTCGCAGAAAAAGTCATAGAGATCGGAACCGTAAAGCTCATTGTCAGCGTCACCAAGACGGTAGGCTTTTTGGTATATCTCTGCAAGCCTGCTGCCGTCGGTGTCCTCGTGATATATGTAATTTCCGTTGTCGTCTCTTACAGGCTCCTCATTCAGTTCGTTTACTATCTCTGTCTCTGCAACGAAGAACCTTCCGCGCCGCAGCTCATATCGAAGCGTTAACTCATCGCCGATGCCCACATCACCGAAGTTATGAGCCACAGCACTGCTGACTGCGATCTCGTGGGGGGCTTTGGGGAGCTTGCCTTTAAGAGCAAGCGCTTCCATGCCCGCAAGCTTCTCGCAATCTCCTCCGACAGCTTCTCCGCGAAGGTATCTCAGACCTGTATCGTCACCGAGGGCGGACTTACCGTTTATGTACACACAGGGAAAGACCAGACCTTCCTTATAGCTGCCGTTTTTTGCAAAGCTGCGAATGAAGATCGCCTCGTCCTGCTTTTTGACGGAGTGGGTCTCCCAGGCTGCGTTTTTGTCGAGAATCTTGACCTGATCCAGACTTTTAAGAAATATCTCCGCGTGGGAGGGATCGGTGTACATCTCTCTTGCGTGGAGCGCGTTAACTGTTGCGTTCAGATAGAATCCCACAAAATAGATCAGGAACACCGAAAGGGTTATGCTTGCAAGCGTCAGTGCGGTGCGTTTTTTGTCGTGTCTCAGCCACCGCAGCATTATTGAAAAGAGCTTATTCAAAACGACCTCACCCTTTCCGATACTATCTTTCCGTCCGACATGGTTATCACGCGGTCGGCTTCTGCCGCTATGCTTCCGTCATGGGTAACAAGCACTACTGCCGTTCCCATAGCCGCGATTATCCTCTTGAACAGCGAGATAATCTCCCGCGAGTTTTTGCTGTCGAGATTTCCCGTAGGCTCGTCGGCAAAAATGCAGGGCGGCTTATTGATTATCGCCCTTGCGATAGAGACTCTCTGCTGCTGACCGCCCGAAAGCTGATTGGCGTAATGATAGCGCCTGTCCTCAATTCCCAATAGCTTCAATACCGCGTCAAGCTCCTTTTTGGAGACGTTCTTTCCGTCAAGATGTATCGGCAGCGCGATGTTTTCCTCCACGTTCAGCACGGGTATCAGATTATAGAACTGAAACACGAATCCCGACTTGCGGCGGCGGTACTCGGCAAGTCTGCTGTCTTTTATAGCTGTAAGCTCCTCGCCCAGTGCGGTTATGCTGCCGCTGTCTGGCTTATCAAGTCCTCCGAGAAGATTCAGCAGCGTGGATTTGCCGCTTCCCGACTGCCCTGTTATCGCCACAAGCTCGCCCTTATGCACATCAAGTGAAACGCCGTCCACCGCAGTTATCCTGTTCGCGCCCTTGCCGAAGGTCTTGGTCAGTTCGTGAGCCGAAATGATTATTTCCTTTTGCATGGTATTATTCCTCCTTCCCTTTGATCATATAATACCACGCCAATCTTACAGTAAAGTTACAGTCTGCAAAAATTCGAGAATTATTTTTGTGCCGCGTTCGGGCTCGCTTTCTATGAACAGTCTTCCGTTCATATCCTCTACTATACGCTTAGCGGTGCTCATGCCGATGCCTACCGAGTTTGAATTAACAGCGTGCGACTTTGAGTAGAATCGCTTGAACACCTTCGGCAGCTCGTCCTCGGAAATGCCGCAGCCGTTATCCTCGATGATGATCCGGACTGTCATGGGGTCGCTCTCGGTGCGGATATGCACCTGTCCTCCGTGGGTATGTTCGGCGGCATTCTTCACGAGATTGGTAACAGCCTCACAGAACCACAGTCTGTCGATGTTCAGGGTGATGCCGCGATCCGTTTCGTTTATCAGCTCGGCATCGTTTTCACACGCTATACCGCCAAGCTGTGCCACCGCTTCTGCGATGGGTTCGCTTATGTCCGTCTGCTCGAAATTGTACTCCACCGCACCTGCGTCCAGCCTTGCCAGTTTAAGCGACGCCGTCACAAGAAGTGATATTCTTTCAAGGCATTTTCTGTCACGCTTTAAGTATTCAAGCTGCTGCTCGAACGGCATTGGTGCGGCTTTGAGAATATCATTATTGAGCATAAGCCCTGTGCAGGGAGTTTTTATCTGATGGGAAAAATCGTTGAGATAGTCGGCCAGATATCGTTTTTCATCGCTCAGTTTTTCCACAAGGTGAGCCGTCTGTTTTCTGAGAGCATCCGCCGCTTCCGCCAGCAGTCCGATGTCATGTTCTTTGGAAAAGGTGATATCTCGTTCATGTTCGAGCTGTTCGGTGAGCTTTCTGATATCGCCGAACACATTATTAAAGCAGATGCTCCCCACAATAAGACTGAGCAGAACACCGGCAGAAGTCAGAATATCCGAGGCTAGATGGGGCGAATAGACAAACTCTCCGCCGATGGGGCTGTCTGCGGATATACCGTAGGAAGAGAGGATGCGCTCCCCTGCCGATATATCATCGGGTGTCGCTTTTTCAAGTATCATCTCCGCCGCCTCTTCGTCCGAGAATCCCGAATCGGAAAGTCTCGCTGCAAGTGCGAGCTTGTATTCATTTACCGAGACTGCGGCTTTTTTGTTTTCATAAGAATGAAGTGCCGCCGAACCGAAGAATATGCCGAAAAGAAGTGCCAGGCATACAAAAAGGAACACCCTCGGCGACGGGTTTTCCAGCGTTTTTACATATCCTCCCATTTATACCCGACCCCCTTGACGGTGACTATCCTGCCGTAGATACCGCATTTCTCAAGCTTTGCCCTCAGACGGTTTATGCGAACCGAGAGGGTGTTGTTCTCGACGAACTCCCCGCGGGAATCCCAGAGTCGAGCGAGTATCTGTTCTCTTGTCAGGATACGGTTTTTATTCGTGCGGAAATAATCGAGAAGGCTGCGTTCTATGGCTGTTAGTTCGGGCGCCTCTATCTCATCTGTCAGACCGCTTCGGCGCAGTGCCGCGTTTATCCGCGAGAGCAGCACCGTGCTGTCGAAAGGCTTGACGACATAATCATCGCCTCCGATATCAAGCGCCCTTGCAATATTCAGATTGTCGTCAACGC
>CAMVIL010000226.1 GCA_947167535.1 uncultured Ruminococcus sp.
CCCTGAATGTCAGTTTGTTTCCCGTGTCGAGAAAGTCCTTTGTGAGCAGACCCGTCTTTTTCAGAAAGAATCCCAGTGCCGTAAGCAGGACTATCGGGAAGACCGCCTCTGCCGAAAATCTGAAGGCGTCGCTCATAAGGTCGGGTAGTAGTCTTTCAGGTATTTATCCGTCGCTAAGACCATTCTGTCGAACAGATCTCTCGCTTCGGAGATAGAAAGCGTACTGCAAAGCGGCTGATTTACAAAGGCCTCGAATATCCTGTCGGTGTCGCGGGCCTTTATGCCGCAGTAGGTGTTTTCAATATTGAGAGCATTCCTGAGAACCAGACTGCTCACCTCCGGCGGGAGCCTTTTTGCCGTTTTCGGCTTAAGGCTGTCCAGCGAGAATACGCAGTTTGTCTCCACCACCGAGCCTGTCGGCATATCGGGCATCTGACCCACGTTTATCACGTTGGCGTTGGATACTATCGGCGGGACGAGTCCCAGCAGAGCCTTGATAAGCTCGACTACCTCCTCGTCGCTGTGACGAAGATCCAGCTTCTCACTGCCCTCGGCTATCCTTTTGGACTGTGCGATCTTCTCGGCGCAGTCCCTGCGGCGGTGATCCACCGCAGTCAGATGATAAAGCCAGCTCTCGGCGTGGGCTTTATCCTTTATGTACCATGCGTTGTTCATGAATTCCACAAGATGTCTGTCGCCCGCCGCCGCCAGCACGCCGAAGCGTCTGAACAGATTCATCTTGACCTTGTTTCCGTAAAGGAAAGGGTCGTCACGGAATCCGTCGTGAGCGACGCCCTCCCGCTCGCAGTAGCCCGCTTCGTAGTATCTGTCGATAAAATCGGGCAGGAACTCCAGCAGGTCGTGATCCTTGTAACGGGCTTCGGTTATCCATGTGAAGTGATTGATACCGCAGGCGTCGCTCACGATATCTCTGCGGTCGGGTCTTTCGATCCCGAGCATCTCATGTGCCGCACAGCACAGGAATTCCTGTGCGTGGAACACCTCGTGACAGCACCCGAATGCCTTGATATCGGGGAAGACATCGTAAAGGGTCTTTGTGCAGGCAGTCATCGGGTTTGTAAGATTTATCACCCACGCCTTTGGGCAATGCTCTTTGATCTTTTCGGCAAAGCCCTCGTATATCGGCACCGTCCTCATAGCACGGAGAACTCCGCCGGGACCTACCGTGTCTCCCACTGACTGGAATATGCCGTACTGCTCGGGAAGATGCACGTCGCTTTCCATCTCATCGAAGGTTCCGGGGAGAATGGAGCATATCACAAAATCTGCGCCGTCCAGCGCGTCGTCTATCAGCTCATATACCTTGTAATCCCATTTCGCGACGGCCTTCGGGTCGGCGTTTATGCGCCCGCCGATACGCTTGTTGAGCTCGGCGGCAGGGATGTCGATATCGTACAGAGCGATCTCTCCCGCCAGCCCCTCTGTAAGAGCGAGGTCGGTCATGAACACCCTTGCCCACATTTTTGAACCACCGCCAATGTAGGCGATCTTTATATTCTTCATATCAGTTCTTTCCAAGCAGCATCCGTTTGACCTCTGTATAGCAGAGCACGAACGGTGCCACACCTTTCGCATCATTTTCCACGACAGGCTCCGAAATGTAATACTCGTAGCTGCCGTCACGGCGTTTGTTGTCCTCGGGTCCCAGACCTGCCACCAGGCAGATACCGCCCAGCTCCAGCTTGCCGTCAAGGCTCACTCTGAGATATCTTTCGCATATCCCGTCGAAGGTCCTTCTTCCGAACACGGCGTACTTTCTGTCGAGGACTCCGAGTCGGGCGCCTTTCATCATCGCGTAGGCTATCATGCTGCTGCCGCTGGTCTCGAGATAATTGCCCTCGCTGCCGCCGCGGTCTACCACCTGATAGTACATATAGGTCTTGGGATCGGCATACTTTGCCACTCCGTCTATGACCTCGCGGAATATGCCGACAAGCTTCTCCCTGTCACTGTCGTTGCTTATGTACCCGATAATGTCCGCCAGCGCAACGGCGAACCAGCCGATGGCTCTGAGCCAGAAATTAGCCGAGCAGCGGGTCTCTTTGTCCGCCCAGAAGACCTTCCCCGACATATCTATGCCGTGATAGAGAAGTCCCTTGTTCGTATCGAACATATACTTGCGCACGTTTAAGATCTGCTTCATCATGTCCGAATAATCGGCGCTTCCGAATTCCTCATTGAAGCGGGTGCTGAACACCTGCGCCATGTATATGCCGTCAAGCCAGACCTGATCGGGGTAGATTTTCTTGTGCCAGAAATTGCCCGTCACCGTCCGCGGCTGTTTCTCAAGCTGTTCGTGAAGAAGATATATCGCCTTTTTATACTTCTCCTTACCGCTGGTCCGGTAAAGATCGAACAGCACTCTGCCCTCGTTCACATCATCTAGATTGAACTTGTCCATCGAGTATCCGCGGATGCTGCCGTCCTCGTTCACGTAGTAGTCTATGAACCTCTCGGCAAACTCGGCGTACTCCTGCCTGCCTGTGATCTCGGACGCCGCCAGCAGCGCCGTTATCATGCAGCCGTCGATATAATTCCAGTGCGCGGGCTTGCCGTGGCGTATGTTTTCTATATTCCACATCGGCTTTTCGGGTGTGGATTCACCTATCAGCCTGTCGATATATCTGTCAATGCTCTCGTACATTTCAGTCTCCGATCATTTCTTCAACATTGCGGGCTATAACAGGCTCGCCCTGACATCCCTCTATTTCCACACCACGTATCTCAAGCCTTCTGACGTTGTCGAAATACATTCCCGCCCTGCACAGCTCTTCCGCATTGTTCTTCATCGCGGGTATGCCGGGCTTTGCGTCCGCAGCGTAGGTGAATCTCAGGTTCTCCACCGTCACGGAATCTATGGGCATTTCGGGAAGTCCGTCGCAGTAGCAGGCCGCAACGCTGCAGTTGAGGCACTCCATATTCCGGAAGGTGAACTCGCCGAGATATGGCGTCCTTTCGTCAACGGGCAGCTTCTCGCGGGTGGTGTTGTACTCCGAGAATCTGTCGGGATCGCAGCAGTTGTACCACATATTTATAACTATCGGCGTGAGCACGCCGTCCATTTTCATGTTCTCGAAGAGCACTCCGTCGATGACCGCATCCCTGCCTCTGCCGCGGCGTGTTTTTATGCGCAGACCGCGGTCGGTGTGGTCGAACAGGCACTGCTCGACGGTGAGGGACTTCACTCCCCCGGCCATTTCGCTTCCCAGCGTCACAGCGCCGTGTCCGAACTGCATAAGGCAGTTCCTGATGGTGTGAGCTTCCGCAGGCTTTTTGAACTTCCTGCCGATATCTATCTTTCC
>CAMVIL010000227.1 GCA_947167535.1 uncultured Ruminococcus sp.
AAGAACTTAGCCTTAGCAGCCTCTCTGGCCTCTCTCTCAACAGCACGAATAGAGCCGACAGCCTTCTGTCTGCCCTCGTTAACCTCAAGAACCTTGAAGTCAACGGTAGCGCCCTTCATGCTCTCGAGCTCGCCGCCGCGCGGTACAGCCTGGGAAGCAGGGATAAACACTCTTACGCCGTTAGAGGATACGATAAGTCCGCCCTTAACGATATTGGTAACAGTACCGGTAAGAACAGCGTTCTCTTCCTTAGCAGCAGCGATCTTCTCGAAGCCGAGTACAGCGTCAACTCTCTTCTTGGACAGTTCAACGGTACCCTTCTCGTCGCTGGTCTGGAGAACGATAAGTGCAACAGTCTCGCCGACCTGTACTACGTCCTCGGGCTTCTTTGCGGGGTCATCGGTAAGCTCTCCGGGAAGAATGTAGCCGGTATGCTTTGTGCCGATGTCTACGATAACTTCGCCGTTCGCATTGATAGCGGTAACTATACCCTCTACCTTCATCCCCTTATGTATTTTTTTGAGAGTCTTCTCCATTTCCTCTGCAAAATTAAATTCTTCTTCAACATTGTTCAACATTTCACTCATGGCCTGTTGTACCTCCTTGATTATATAAGCCGGAGTCGAAGCACCGGCAGATATCCCGATAAATCTTGATGACGAAAAGTCTTCGTCTGCCAGAAGAGCCCTCAGTTCCTCGGCGTTTTCCACCAGAACCGTGCGGCAGTGCTTTTCGCACACCTGCACCAGCTTGTGGGTATTGGAACTGTGTTTGCCTCCGGCAATTATCATCAGATCGGCCTGACCGGCGAGGTCTTCTGCCTCAGCCTGTCTGGCAGCGGTAGCATTGCAGATGGTGTCATACACCTCTGCGTCGGGGCGTTCGGTCTCTATGACCTCCCGACACTGCTCCCAAAGTCGTTTGTTAAAAGTCGTCTGCGACAGCACGCAAAGTTTATCCTCCGCACCGAACTGTCCGAGCAGTTCACGCAGGCTCTCGGTATCCGCAAAGACGAAAGTTCCGCCCTCGCAGGAGCCGCGAATGCCCTGCACCTCGGGATGATCGGCGTCGCCTGCAATAAGCACGCTGAACCCTCCCTCGGTCTTTTCCGCTGCGATGTTCTGGATACGGCTGACAAACGGACAGGTAGCATCAACTATCTCCGCGCCGATCTCTTCAAGCTGTTTGTAAACGCGCTTTCCGACACCGTGGGAGCGGATGATCACCGTCTGTCCCGATGCGACCTCTGTAAGCTCCACCGCCTTGCAGCCGCGTGCTTCAAGATCGTCAACGACATTGCGATTATGGATAATAGGACCCAATGTCACAACATTATTTCGGCTATCTAATTTATTATACACTATTTTTACGGCTCTGTCTACACCAAAACAGAATCCCGCGGTCTTTGCAACTAAAATTTTACAATCTTTTAACATTTAGTACACCAAACTGGAAATCTCTTCCATGATAATTTTCTTAATTTTCTTAATACTGCCCGTAGAAGCGTCATTGATGCCGAGTTCCTTCGGGTCGATGGGCTTGCCGTAGCGGACTACTATCTTCTTTTTTCTGGATAGTTTCTCGCCCTCGAAATTGATGCCGACGGGCACGACTTTAGTCTGTGCCACGGTAGCAATGAGCGCCACGCCGTTCTTGCCCTTGCCGAGCTTTCCGTCCTTTGAGCGGGTACCCTCGGGGAAGATGACCAGATTGCGTCCGCTCTCCAGCTTTTCTATCGAGGTGTCGATGACCTTGGTGTCGCCGCTTCCGCGAACGACGGGGAAGGCTCCGAATGCCTTTATCAGGGCGGTGAAGAAGATGTTGTGCTTGAACAGCTCTTCCTTAGCCATATAGCTGATAGGCACGCGGGTCATCAGTGCGATGAACACGGGGTCGCCGTAGCTTCGGTGATTGGAAGCGAAGATGTTGCCGCCGTCGGTGGGGATATTCTCCACGCCCTCGAACACCATGTTGAAGTGGCACTTGAAGATGAACCTCACCAGCGGACGGAAGCCGCTGTAAAATGCCTGACGCAGAGGATTTATCTTGCGGGTCTTGCTGATGGGGTGTATCGGCATTATCTCACGGTTGCGGCGTTCTTCGCGTTTCAACTGCCGCTCGTCGTCAGATTTTTTTTTTGAGCCGTCGGACTGCTCCGCGGCTTTGCATATAGCATCCACCACCTCGTCGATGGTCATGCTTGTGGAATCTATCACCTGCGCGTCCTCCGCCTGCTTGAGGGGAGCTATCTCGCGGTGGGTATCGTTATAGTCACGCTGATTTATGTCGGCGAGCACTTCCTCGTAGGTCGAGGGGTCGCCCTTTTCCTGCAGTTCCTTAAAGCGTCTGTTAGCGCGTTCTTCAGCCGAAGCGGTAAGGAACAGCTTGACCTGCGCATCGGGGAGCACGACGGTACCGATATCGCGGCCGTCCATGATGATGTCATTTTCTCTGGCGATATTCCGCTGAGTATCGAGCAGGAACTCGCGCACCGCAGGTATCGCGGAGACCTTAGAAGCGCCCATAGAGACTTCGGGTGTACGTATCTTATCCGACACGTTCTCGCCGTTTGCAAGCACCGCCTGTGCGCCGTCTATGTAAGTGAGTTTAAGGTCGAGCCCGTCGAGGGAAGCGGTGACCGCCTGCGCGTCGTCGAGGTCAACGCCCTTAGTCAGCGCGTTGTAAGCTATCGAACGATAGAGCGCACCTGTATCGACATACACAAAGCCCATCTTTTTAGCCGCCAGCTTAGCGATCGTAGATTTACCCGCGCCCGAGGGTCCGTCAAGTGCAATATTAAGTCCCATATTCCTATACTCCTTATTATCCCGAAGTCATTCGGGTACTCTCATACAATTATATTATACGCTTTTTTACAAAGAAAATCAAGTACTGTTAGTAAAAAATCATTTAGCTGTCACTTATTTTTCAGAAGCTCTCCGCCGCCGCGTATGCCGTCGCCCACGCTATCTGCAGATTGAATCCGCCGGTGTAGCCGTCGGCGTCGATTATCTCGCCGATAAAATGCAGCCCGCTCACGAGCTTCGACTCCATCGTCTTCGGCGAAAGCTCCTTCACGTCCACGCCGCCGCGGGTGATTATCGCTTCCTCGACTGGGCGCAGACCCTTCACTTCCAGCTCAAAACTCTTTATCGCCCGCACCAGATTCTCACGCTCGGCGCGGGTCACCTGATTGACTTTCTTAGCTTCGCTGATGCCGCTTCTGGCTATCATCACGGGGATAATGCTGGCGGGCAGGAGCCTGCCGAGGGAGTTGCCGAAATCGCGGTTGGGCAC
>CAMVIL010000228.1 GCA_947167535.1 uncultured Ruminococcus sp.
CTTCTTCTCCTTGAGGGCAGAGGTGTTGCCGCGTATCTTGACGCTGGCATTGGTGTCGATGACCGTCCTCTTGTCTATGTTCGGATCATAGTATTCTACCGTGCAGGTTACGTAATTGTTGTTCTTGATGGAGTTGCCCCAGTAGCCCTCGGGGTGTCCGAAAAACTCATACGGCGGATCGGAAAGATCCTCGGTGGTAATGTTTATTGTCGATATGCTCTTTGGTACAGTGGTGCGATCAGCTGACGCTCCCGCAGCGGGAACTACTGTTATGACGCTCGCAGTCATGACGACCGAGCATACGACTGATTTAATTTTATTAAGATTCATGAAAATATTCCCTTCGTGTGACCTGACGAAAGGTCGTTTAACTTATTAACTTATTCTATCATATATCTCTCTAAATATGTTGAACTAAGTTTGAATATAGTGTGAACATGATTGTTTTTTTGCATACTTTTGTCCTCTCTCTCATGATCGTAGGCATCACCGACGTCGATGCCGAGATGCGTGAGGCGATGGCGAAGAACGAGGCTCTCTCCGATGCGCTGACCTCGGCGGAGGAGGCTAACAGATCGAAGACTACCTTCCTCACAGGCATGAGCCACGAGATACGCACCCCGATAAACGCCATCATCGGACTCGACACCCTCGCGCTGAAAAACGAAGGACTGGATGAGGACACCCGCAGATATCTGGACAAGATAGGCGAGAGCGCACAGCACCTGCTGTCCCTCATCAACGATATCCTCGACATGAGCCGTATCGAGTCGGGACGGGAACTTCTCCGCAAGGAGCAGTTTTCGCTTGCCGCCATGCTGGAGCAGATAACCGCACAGGCTACGTCCCTCTGCGCCGAAAAGGGTCACGAGTTTGAATGCAGTCTCATCGGACAGACCGACGACTCGTATGTCGGCGACGACATGAAGATCAGAGTGGTGCTGATGAACATTATCTCCAACGCCGTGAAATTCACCGAGGATCACGGCCACATCACGATGACTGTGGAAAAGACGGCGGAGTATGAAGATCAGGCAGTGCTCCGCTTCTGCATAAAGGACAACGGCGTCGGAATGGATAAGGAGTTTATCCCCGGAATATTCGACGCTTTCTCACAGGGCAATGCGGAGAACAGATCCAAGTACGGCAGAAGCGGTCTGGGAATGGCTCTCACCAAGAGGATCGTCGATATGATGAACGGCACCATCGGCGTAGAGTCCGAGAGGGGAGTCGGTTCGGAGTTTACCGTTACGCTGCCGCTCCGCAAGAGCAGCAGGAAGGAGCCCGAGCATAACGGCGAGCTGGATCCTCAGGCCATGTATATCCTTGTGGTCGACGACAATCCCATCGAGGCGGAGCAATCCCTCTGACGATGGTCTTAGAATAATAACCTTACGATCCCGGAGCCGGACGCTGATGTCGGCTTCGGGATATTGATTTATTAAACCGCTGCAACATATTCCGCAGGACGATTCGGAGCCTGTCGGCATACGTATCTGTTCTGAAAAAGACATGACCGGAATGACAAACCGCATATTCACGCGATTTTTTATGGGTGACATTTACAGCAGATCTTTGGTGACAAAGGGGTCAAAATAACACAATCTTAAATGATATAAATATCCGAAAGCGGAATTTGGCGCATATACAACAAAAAAATCATTATTTAACAGTTGATATCCAAAATATTCATTGACAATTTTATTTAATGTTGATATAATATTTTTGGTTAATTTGTTGCTCAGGAATAGAACGTATGGACCAATCAGCAATTAAGGAGGAACTGAAATATGAAGAGATCGTCAAAAAGTGCAGCTTGTATCTTAATGGCGGCAGGAATGGTGATGTCCACGACAGCACCGCTTATCCCGCAGCTCCAGACAGGTATCGTGGCTTATGCAGGAGATAACGACTTTAACTGGAATACTTATTCCAAGAAGGACGCTTCCTGGTGGAAAGGCTCGGAGGCAGCAGCGCTTGCCGATGAGATGATCGCCTATCAGCTGTCCGACGGCGGCTGGCGCAAGGATATGAAGACCGAGACCACAGGCTCCTGGAACAAGTCCACCATCGACAACAACGCTACATGGGGACAGATCAGATTCCTTGCCAGCATCTACAATTATACGGGCACCACAAAGTATAAGACCGCCTGCCTGAAGGGACTTGACCTTCTCATCAACGGGCAGTACTCAAACGGCGGCTGGCCGCAGGTGTTCAACGATGCGGGTACTTATCACGCCCACATCACCTATAACGACACCGCTATGGTGGCTGTACTTCGCGTAATGCTTGAAGTTTCGCAGAAGTCCGGCGCATTCGCATGGGTAGACAGCAGCTATCAGAGCAAGGCTAACAATGCTGTAAACAAGGGTATCGACTGCATACTCAAGACTCAGATCAAACTGAACGGCACCCTCACTGCATGGGGTCAGCAGCATGACGAAAATACTCTCGCTCCCGCAGGTGCAAGAGCCTATGAGCTGCCTTCCATCTGTACTTCCGAGAGTGTCGGCATCGTAGATTTCCTGCGTTCGCTGCCCTCCGACAAGCAGAGCGCAGATGTTATCCGCAGCATAAACGCGGCTGTAAGATGGTTCGACGCCGTAAAGATCGAGAACAAGAAGTGGGACTGGAACTCCGACAAGTCGGACAAGGTCCTGACAACTGTAAGCGGCTCCACCATCTGGGCGAGATTCTATGATCTCCAGAACTCCAAGCCGCTCTTCTCAGACCGCGACGGCAAAGCGTACACCGACGTTACACAGATCAGCCTCGAGCGCAGAACAGGCTACTCCTGGTACGGCACATGGTGCGCTAACAACATAAAGCTCGGCACTCTGCCCGAGCCCACAACAACTACTCCCCAGACCAAGGGAACACACCTCTATGTAGGCTACAGCAATCAGGCTAACAATTACTCCACCATTCAGGCGGCGGTAGACGCGGCGGCAGCTAAGAATCCCAGCTCTGAAGACACCCGTGTCAGCATCCACATCGCCCCCGGCACCTACCGCGAGCAGGTGCGCATAAACACACCGTATATCAGCTTCATCAACGACGAGCCTTCCAAGGAAGTCAAGATCACATGGTATTACGGTATCGGCTACAAGTATTACAGCATGGGCAGCGACGGTTATTACAACTCCTCCAACGCGAAGTCCAAGTCCTCCAAGGGCGAGGCTACCCGCTGGGGAAGCGCCGTTGCACTGCATACAAAGGCTGCGTATTTCCGCGCAGAGAATATCACCTTCGAGAATTCTTTTAACTACTATATAAGTGATGTTGAG
>CAMVIL010000229.1 GCA_947167535.1 uncultured Ruminococcus sp.
CCTCGACGGCTCCGAGGGCAAGATGTGCGGCAACGGTATCCGCTGCGTGGCTAAGTTCATGCGCGACCACAAGCTGGTGGATAAGGACGACTTCGAGATAGAGACCCTCAGCGGTATCATCAAGGTCAAGCTCTCCCGCCACTACGGCGAGGTCAACGGCGCGACTGTTGACATGGGCGCTGCCAGACTCGCTCCCGAACAGATACCCGTTACCCTCAAGGCAGATAAAAACGGCAGGATAGTTGACCGTCCGATAGACATCGACGGCGAGGAATACCGAATCACCTGCGTGTCCATGGGCAACCCCCACTGCGTTGTTTTCACCGACGGCAACGTTGACGCACTGGAGCTTGAGAAGATAGGTCCCAAGTTCGACTTCAACCCCATCTTCCCCGAGCGCGTGAATACCGAGTTTATCAAGGTCATCGACGAGCATACCCTCAAAATGCGCGTATGGGAACGCGGCTCCGGCGAGACCTGGGCTTGCGGCACTGGCGCCTGCGCTGCGACTGTGGCGGCTGTCCTTAACGGCTTCTGCCCTAAGGACGAGGAGATAACCGTCCACCTCCGCGGCGGCGACCTGATAATCCGCGTCACCGATGACACCGTCTGGATGACCGGCGAGGCCGTCACCGTCTTCACCGGCGAGATCATCATATAGCACCTCCTGCACGTTTAGATGGTGCTATACTGTCGGGGGCATAGCCCTCAGGAGCACGGCACAAACTAAAGATGAAAGGGTGTATTTGATGTACAGCGAGGAGAAGCAGATTTCGCGGGAGATGAAGTTTGACGGAAAGGTCGTCAAGCTTTATGTGGATCAGGTGGTTTTGGAGAATGGGACTCAGACCTTTCGCGAGGTTATCGAGCATCCGGGCGGAGTATGCGTGCTTCCGCTGGACGAGAACGGCGACATATACATGGTGAAGCAGTTCCGCTACCCATTCATGAAAGCGCTGTACGAGCTGCCCGCGGGTAAGCTGGAGTACGGCGAGAGCCACCGCGATTGCGGCATCCGCGAGCTCAGGGAAGAGACGGGCGCTACCGCCGATTCCGTCGAATACCTCGGCTGCATCTACCCCACCGTCGCCTACGACACCGAGATAATCCATATGTATCTGGCGCGTGGACTGCACTTCGGAGAGCAGCACTTAGACGAGGGCGAGTTCCTCGACGTCGTGAAGCTGCCCTTTGAAAAAGCCGTGGAGATGGCGCTGACAGGCGAGCTCCCCGACGCCAAGACTCAGGCGGCGATACTCAAAACAAAAATTCTGCTTGATGGGAAGAAAATATAAATGAAGCTATACAAAAGAACCTGGGCAGAGGTCGACCTCGACAAGCTGGGCGGCAACTACTCGGCTTACCGTGCGCATCTGCCCGAGAGCATAGAAGTCATGTGCGTGGTAAAAGCCTTCTGCTACGGCCACGGCGACCGCACCTGCGTGGGATATCTGCAGGACAAGCTGGGCGTCAGGTGGTTCGCGGTGTCGAATCTTGACGAGGCTGAGCGGCTGAGGCGGCTCGGCATCACGGGTGAGATACTGATACTCGGCTACACCGACCCCGCCGACGCGGGCGAGCTGATCGACAACAACATCATTCAGGCGATAGTCAGCGAGGAGTACGCGCACAAGCTGAGCGAGAGCGCGGGTGAGCGGAAAGTCCGCTGCCACATCGCCGCCGACACGGGCATGACCCGAATAGGTCTGCGGGGCACCGCCGAAGAGATCGCTGACGGTTTCTGCCGTATCGCAAAGCTTCAGGGGCTCGACGTCTGCGGCGCGTTCACTCACTACGCCGTTGCCGATACCCTCACCGACGACTGCATCGCCTACACAAAGGCTCAGGCGGAGCTGCTCTACAAAGCGGCTGAGCTGGCGCGTGCAAAGGGCGTAAAGCTCGACACGGTGCACAGCCTCAACTCTGCAGGAGGACTTTTCCGCTGCGACGAGCGTTCGGCTCTGGCCAGACTGGGGATAATCCTCTACGGTCTGACTCCCGACATCGGGCTGACGCTCCCCGAGGATATACAGCCTGCAATGTCTTTAAAATCGGTAGTTTCCCGCGTCGAGACCGTTCCTGCGGGAGTGAGCGTAAGCTACGGACGCACCTTTGTAAGCACCGCCCCGACAAAGATCGCGACCATCTCCTGCGGCTACGCCGACGGCTATCCGCGGGCGCTGTCCAACAAGGGCGAGGTGCTTATCCGCGGCAGGCGGCATAAGATCATCGGGCGGATCTGCATGGATCAGTTCATGGTGGACGTCACCGACTCCGATGTGCAGGCGGGCGACATCGCGACCCTCATCGGCACCGACGGCAGCGAGACCATCACCGCCGACGACATTGCCGCCCTGACGGGCACCATCGGCTACGAGGTGGTCTGCGGCATCTCCGAGAGAGTTCCCCGCGCTGCATACTCGGGCGGCGAGCTCGCGGGCGTATACAAACTGTAAAAGCAAATTTCCCCGATGTGAGATACGTCGGGGGATTTTTATGCCGATTTTTCGGCGGTATTTTGTAGTGTATTACAGACAATACCATAATAATCAGACATAAAGTTGTGCGTGTATACAAATCCGCGCAAATAATTATATAAACTCATTGACAAATTATTTATTTGTGATATAATAGTATATAGAAAGTAGTTATAGATATATAAGCCTTTCATAAAAATACGCAAGCCGTCCAACGATTTTCCCCTCGGGGAGGGTCGTTGTTCGGCTATATCGGCAGAAGGAGGTGGTCGAATGAGCAAGAGCGTATACAGTATAGTGCTGTCCGACGAGGTAGTGCAGGCGGTGGACGACATGGCGTATCAGCTGGGCGTCAGCAGGTCAAACCTCATCGACCGCATACTCGCCGAGCGCGTGAGCTGCACCACCCCCGAAATGCGTATCCACGAGATATTCTCACTGGTGGAGCAGGCGCTGGACAGAAGATTCCTGCCCGTACCCGGAATGTCAGGCTCGGTGATGGCTGTCAAGACGCCGCTGAGGTTCAAGTACAAGCCTACAGTCAAGTATTCGGTGGAGCTGTACCGCGACCTATCGGGGTGCGTCGGGCGGCTGAAGGTCACGATGCGAACGCAGAGCGCCGAGCTTTCCGCGCTGTGCGACGGATTTTTCGGGCTGTGGAGCGAGCTTGAGAAGAAGTACCTCGGCAGGCTGTTCGAGGGCGGATTCCCCGTGACGCTGGCGCCGACCTGTTACACCCGCGACCTTTACGAGATCGGCGAGAACAAGCTGACCGACGACGAGATCGCGGCGGCGATTTCGAGAT
>CAMVIL010000230.1 GCA_947167535.1 uncultured Ruminococcus sp.
GTCCAGAAATAATTGCAAAGGAAAGATCAATATGGATAATAAAGCTTTGGCGCAGCTGCTCTTCCCCGATGTCACCGAGACCCGCGAGCAGACCGAAGCGCGCTTCCCCGAAAGACAGCTTCCGCAGGGTGCCTGCGTTACACGTATCGGTCCCAGCCCTACGGGATTCGTTCACCTCGGCAACCTCTACAACGCGGTCATCGCCGAGAGGATCGCTCACCAGTCTAACGGCGTGTTCTATCTGCGTATAGAGGATACCGACGACAAGCGTGCTGTTGAGGGCGCAGTTGAGCTGCTGATAAATTCTATGGCGTATTTCGGCGTGCATTTCGACGAGGGTGCTACCGCAGACGGCGACAACGGAGCCTACGGCCCCTACCGCCAGAGACAGCGCGGCCCTATCTATCACGTTTTCGCCAAGTGGCTGACCGAGCAGGGTCTTGCATATCCCTGCTTCCTGACTGCCGAGGAGCTTGACGCTATCCGTGAGCAGCAGACCGCTAACAAGGAGAACCCCGGCGTTTACGGCAAGTATGCCGCCTGCCGCGATCTTACGATCGACGAGATCAAGTCGCGCATCGACGAGGGCAAGCCCTGGGTGCTCAGATACCGCGCTGCCGATACCAATGAATACATTACCGTCGAGGACGCTGTCCGCGGCAAGCTTGAGATGCCCCGCAACAACATGGACTTCGTCCTGCTGAAATCCGACGGCATCCCCACATACCACTTTGCACACGTTGTGGACGACCACCTCATGCACTCGACTCACGTTATCCGTGACGAGGGCTGGCTGTCCTCGCTGCCGATGCACGTTGAGCTTTTCGAGGCTCTCGGCTGGAAGCAGCCCGTTTACTGCCACACCGCGACCCTCATGAAGATAGACCCCGAGACCGGCGGCAAGAGAAAGCTCTCCAAGAGAAAAGACCCCGAGCTGGGTCTCGGATACTACGTAGAGCAGGGAATCAGCCGCGACGTTGTCTGGGAGTTCCTGCTGACGCTGCTCAACTCCAATTACGAGGAGTGGCGCCTTGCGAATCCCGAACTGAGCTACCTTGAGTTCCCCTACACCCTCGAGAAGATGTCCATCTCGGGTGCGCTGGTGGATCTGGACAAGCTTCGTGATATCTCCAAGGAAGTCATCTGCGCTATGCCGCCCGAGAAGGTATACTCCGAGTGGCTGGGCTGGTGCGAGGAGTACAACAAGGACTTTGCAGAGTTACTGTCCAAATATAAGGACAGAACACTTGCCGCACTGAACGTAGGCAAGGGCGGCAAGAAGCCCCGCAAGGACATCGAGGACTGGAAGCAGGCCTGCGATTTCATGAGCTTCTACTACGACGAGACCTTCACCGTTGCTGACGACATGAACGAGCAGGCGGACGAGGAGACCCGCAAGGAGTTCTTCAAGAAGTACCTCGAGAGCTACGACCATTCCGACGACAGTCAGGCATGGTTCGAGAAGGTCCGCGCCATCACCGCTGAGCTTGGATTCGCGGTAAAGCCGAAGGACTTCAAGAAAGACCCCGACAGCTACAAGGGCAGCATCGTCCACATCACCAATATGCTCAGAATAGCCCTCACGGGACGCGCAAACGCTCCCGATATCCACGAGGTCAGCCATGTGCTGGGCGAGGAGATAGTAAGGGCAAGACTCGGCAAGTGGTGCTGATTTGAAAATCTGACTAAAGGAAAGATAGTTATGGCTAAGAATAAAGATAACAACGGCAAGCCCTTTGAGATACCGCGTCCCGAGTTTCCGAAGCGCGCGGTAGTCACAGGCGGTATGCCTTACGGCAATAAGGAACTGCACTTCGGTCATGTGGGCGGAATGTTCGTATTCGCCGACACCTTCGCCCGCTTCCTGCGCGACAGGATAGGTTCGGAGAACGTCATCTTCGTAGGCGGCACCGACTGCTACGGCTCGCCTATCGCAGAGGGCTGGCGCAAGAAGGTCGAGGCAGGCGAGTTCGACGGCACGCTGGAGCAGTTCGTTCAGCGCAACCACGACAAGCAGACCCAGACCCTCAAGGATTACGGCATTTCCCCTAACATCTTTGCGGCGTCCGGTCTCGGCAGGTCTAAGGAGATACACGCCGACGTCACCGACCGCTTTATCAGGTCGCTCTACGAAAAGGGACAGCTGGAGAAGATAACCACCATGCAGTTCTTTGACGACAAGGCCGGCGTGTTCTTGAACGGCAGACAGGTAGTCGGCAAGTGCCCCGTCGAGGGCTGTCAGTCCGAAAAGGGCTACGCCGACGAGTGCGACCTCGGACATCAGTATATGCCCGAGAACCTCATAGACCCCATAAGCACCCTGACAGGCGAGAAGCCTTCCATGAAGCCGGTCACCAACTGGTACTTCAAACTGGGCGACTATCAGGAGCTGATGAAGCAGTGGGTCGAGGAGATAAAGAAGCGCAAGGATATCCGCCCCGTTGTATGGAAGACCATCGACGAGTTCTTAAAGCCCCCCGTTATCTACATCAAGCGCGACTTCGAGGAGAAGTACCTCGCTATCAAGGACACTCTCCCCGCGCACGAGTACATCAAGGAGCCGAAGAAGCCGTCCTTTACTATACAGTTTGAAAAGCTCGCCGACAGCGACGAGGCGCATCGTATCCTCACCAATGCAGGCATACGCTGCCGTACCGGCAAGACTCTCGTGCCTTTCAGACTCACCGGCAACATCGAGTGGGGCGTTCCCGCCCCCGTCCTCGAGGGTGAGGACCCGCTGACTGTCTGGGTATGGCCGGAGTCCCTCTGGGCACCTATCTCGTTTACCGAGACCTACCTCGAGCAGCAGGGCAGACCCACCGAGGAGTGGCGCGACTACTGGTGCAGCAAGGACGCAAAGGTGTACCAGTTCATCGGTCAGGACAACATCTACTTCTACGGTATCGCCGAGCCCGCTATGTGGATGGCTCAGCAGGCGGCAGCCGAGAAGACCGCAGACCCCGCCGAGGGCGAACTGCAGATGCCTACCATCATCGCAAATCACCATATACTGTTCCTGAATAAGAAGGCGTCCAGCTCGGGTTCGGTAAAGCCCCCGATGGCTGACGACCTGCTCGCTTACTACACCCCCGAGCAGCTTAGAATGCACTGGCTGGAGTTCGGTCTGGGACAGCAGAGCGTGTCTTTCTTCCCGAAGCCCTTCAACAAGCCGCTGCTCGAAGAGGAAGCAGCACTCAAGGCAGAGGGCAAGCCTGTCAACGACCCGAAGTTTACAGACCCCGTTGTCAAGAACGGTCTGCTCACC
>CAMVIL010000231.1 GCA_947167535.1 uncultured Ruminococcus sp.
ATCTCACGGTCGTAAAACCACTTCACAGGATAATTCCGAGAAGGTTCGGTCTCAATTTTCGGGAGAAACATATGGTGAGTCTGAGTAAGTGCATACCCATGCTTGTTAAGCTCCTCGTTGATCTTAGCAAGACTTGAAAACTCAAACATCCAGTGTCCCTGTACCGTTTTGATATATCCGCTCAGGAATTCATGCACAGACTCGTCAGCGGTGACGACAGTGTTGTTCCCAAGAGTCACCATACCGAAAAACGGCTTTTCGGAAGAATACATACGTTTGCCCTCGTTCAGCGCGGAAACGGTAAGAATGTTTTCATTCTGCAAGAACGAGTCAGGCGCGCAATTATAGTCGATCGCCAGAAGTTCGGTCAGTTTTCTCAAATAATCACGATAGGCTGTCATCAGAGTCCTTTCTGTCTCAGATCACAACCGGTAAAGAGAATGGGCATAAATCCCCCGATGATCCTCGAAGCGATCTGCTCATTATAGCGAGCATTCAGCTGTTCAATAGACATATTGGTTGAGATTATCGTATGCTTGCGCTGATTGATACGGCTGTTAAGGATGCTGTAAATAGCTGAATCGTTAAAAGGCGTTTTGAACTCGGTGCCTAAATCGTCGATTATCAGCATATCCGCTTCAAGCAAAAGCTCCATCGTGTTGTTGTCGGAACGTCCGAACTGATCGTTTTCGATATTCCTGAGAAGATCTGCAACCGAACCGACAGCGACAGCAAACCCGCGTCCCGCAAGCGCAGAAGCTACAGAAGTGCTGAAAAAGGTCTTTCCCAGCCCCGTTCTTCCTGTAAAAAACAGAGAGCGGCAGTTGTTCGGAAACGCGCTGCAGTAATCTGAGAGGAACTTCTTCATCTCGATCATGTGCGTCCTGAGTCTGGGGTCGTCGTAACAGCTGTCGATGAACTCATCAAAAGTGTGCAGGACGATCGTGCTTTTCTTATTCAGCTCCTCGATCGCATAGCGTTTCAGAAGCTCGTCCATGCACTTGCACCTGATGCCCTCAACGTATCCGGTATCGGAACATTCGGGACAGGTATAGTGGGCATTCAGATAATCGGGGTCTCCCGTCAGATCGGCCACCATCATTTTTATTCTGTTCTGGTCCTCGGAGATCTCCTTACGGATCTGCTCAGCTTTAGCGCCCGCATCGGGATCATGATTAGCAACAAGCATGATCATAGAATGAAATCTCTCCCTGATCCTGCGCTGCATCGCCTCAACCTCGGGCAGCTGAGAATATATGTATCTTTCGCGCTCCTGCTGATCCTTCTCTGCCTTCTTTTTTCTTTCCGACAGAGTCTGTTCAGCCTGAGTGACAACCTCAGATGAATATTTCAAGCTCATTCTTCATCACCGTTTCCAAAGTTTATATTGTTAAAATCAAGAGTCTCTGCCATGCGGTGCCATTTGTCAAGGTCATATGAACGATCTTTAGTGTCAGAAGACTTAGCCGCTATCGACTGTTTGAAGCTTTGCTCACGCGCTTGCAGTACCTCGGGTGAGAAAACACCGTCACTGTGCCAGCGTTTGATTATACCGTTCATATATCTGAGATCTGTCTTGTTTTTATTGTCACGGCATTTTTCCGCGGCTATTCTGATCATATCCTCGCCATAGCCCCAATCAGTCCACGTCGAGAAATACTCCTTCTGTTTTTTCGTAGGAGGCTCTTCCACTCCCAGCATGATGCAGAGCCTGTGATCGATGTCATTCTGCTGAGTCAGACGCACGATCTCGCGCTCGATCTGATCATACTCGCAGATGCCGCGATCATACCAGTTCTGCGCTACCGAAAGCATATAAGCCATTCTGGTCTTGCCGATATCGGTGCAATACTGCGCCAGAATAAGAATAGACGGAACATCATAACCGTAGAACTCATACAGGTCGAGAAGCGCTGCACTGTCGGAAGCGTTGATGATCCTTCCGAAGACCTTCTGAACTTCTTCAAAAAGCACCTGAACATTTTTATCGTCCTTAGCCTTCTGAGCTATATCCTTAGGGGTATAGCGTATATGCGAACGATTGACTGTCTTTGTAGACTTGACAGCCTCGACCGTGCTGACAGGCACTTCGGCTTTCTCTGAAGTTACAGGCACTTCCGGCATTACGGCTGCAGCCGGCTGAACTGCCGAAGCGGCAACTGCGGGTTTTCCGTCAGATGTATTGATCTCGATAATACCCGTGCTTCCCCAGAACAGGAGCGCTTCCTCAGCAACAGAAGCTGTCAAACCACATCTGTCGGCAATGACATCGGTATCGACGAACATACTGTCCGACGACAACGCCGCCAGCAGCACCTTGTAGAAGTCGCCGCTGACAGGTTTCAAATAGTTGTCTACCGCACCGCAGGGCACATTGAAAAACCTGCCGAACGGTAGCATTCCCAGCTTGAATATCATTTATATTCCACCTTAAAATCAGTAAACACGGCTGAACAGCTGCCGACCGAATACAGTCCCAGCATTACGCCGGTAAAGCCGCCGCAGACCTCGCTCGACAAAAACTTTGTCTGTCCGTAGCCAAGATGTTCCTCGCGGCTTTCATTTTCAATATAGAAATCGTATCCCAAAGCATTCGCTTTCACGATCAGTTTTGCACTCGCGCCGCTAAGAGGGATCTTTGTCGTCTGAGATATCCCGCCGATATTGAGCCTGAGCTCGGCGTCATAATGATCGGATTCATGACTCAGATACAGATCGTAATGCTCCGTCTCGGTGTGATATACGGTGATTCCGCCGATACCATAGCCGTCCAGCTGAACATTCACCGACATCTCGAAGTCAAAGTCTCGCTGGCGCAGAGCAATAAACGTAGGCGAATCGGTATCGAACAGCATGATATCACTGCCGCGAAGGACCGCCTTGCTGTCATCAAGATCGTAATTGGAAAGATCGGGCTTGCGAAGATACGCCCAGTCGATGTTCCAGTCGGTATTATCAAAAGAACACCTGCCGAGCGGCTTCTGGTCAAAGTCGCCGGCTATCTCATACTGCTCGTCGCAGGTGCCGTCTCTGCCTGCTGTGAACCAGCCGTCACCGTTAAAGCTTACAGGAGTGAGGAACACTTCCCTGCCAAGATGATGATATGTCTGCCACATATGTATCTGTCTGAATCCCAGCGAAAGAATATGCCAATTGCCCTTCTTGTCACAGATAAGATCACCGTGACCGACGCCCTGAATAATATAGGGAGCTTTATTACGGTTGGTAAGCACAGGATTGTGAGGGTTTGATT
>CAMVIL010000232.1 GCA_947167535.1 uncultured Ruminococcus sp.
GGCGAGTTCGATACCTGCCTGACAGAGGAGTTCTTCCGCGCATTCGCAATGAACAGCGGTATCACTCTGCATATCCGCGAGGAGTACGGCAAGAACGATCACCACATCATCGAAGCAATGTTCAAGGCAGTCGCTCACGCATTAAAGGACGCTATGAGCGTGACAGGCGGCGGAGTGCTGTCCACAAAGGGTGTGTTATAATGATAGCTATAATTGATTACGGCGCGGGAAATATTTTCTCGGTGAAGAATGCGCTGGATTATCTCGGAGTTGAGAGCAAGCTTACTTCCGACCCCACGGAGCTTGAAGCAGCTGACGCTCTGATACTTCCGGGCGTAGGCGCTTTTCCCTGGGCGATGAAGAAGCTCACCGAAAGCGGGCTTATTGATACTATAAAGGAGCAGTCGCAGAAAAAGCCTCTGCTGGGTATCTGCCTCGGTATGCAGCTGCTGTTCGAGAAGAGCTTTGAGTTTGAAGAGTGCGAAGGTCTGGGGCTCATAAAGGGCTATGTTGACAAGATCCCCGACGAGGGTCTCGTTATCCCCCACATGGGCTGGAACAAGCTGGAGTACACAAACCCCTGCCCGCTGTTTGACGGACTGGGCGACGATGAGTACGTTTATTTCGTACACTCCTACAAGGCTTTCTGCCC
The DNA here is from genome assembly GCA_947167535.1 of uncultured Ruminococcus sp. Lineage (GTDB taxonomy): Bacteria > Bacillota > Clostridia > Oscillospirales > Ruminococcaceae > YE71. Next base: position 653 of record CAMVIL010000232.1, read on the forward strand.
CGATGAAGCGCTCAACGCTTACGTAGAATACGGCGGCAGGGTAGCCGCTATGGTCTCAGACGGAAAATACGTTTTCGGCAGCCAGTTCCACCCCGAGAAGTCGGGCAGGACGGGTCTTAAAATGCTCGAAAACTTCGCGAAGATGACGGGGGAGGTAAAGTAATGCTTGCAAAGAGAATAATCCCCTGCCTCGATGTCCGCGACGGCAAGGTGGTCAAGGGCGTAAATTTCGAGGGCATAAAGGAAGTCGGCGACCCCGTTGAGTGCGCCGCAGAATACGATAAGCAGGGCGCGGACGAGATAGTTTTCTACGACATCACCGCCTCTCACGAGGGCAGGGGAGTCATCCTCGATGTCGTGCGCGAGACTGCGAAAAAGGTGTTCGTCCCGCTGACAGTCGGCGGCGGCATCAAGACCGTTGATGATATACGCAACACGCTCCGTGCGGGCGCGGACAAGGTCTCGGTCAATTCTCAGGCGGTGCAGAATCCTCAGCTCATAAAGGACGGCGCCGATATTTTCGGCAGCCAGTGCATATGCGTAGGTGTGGACGCTAAGATGATAAGTCCGAATAAATGGACAGTTTATATAAACGGCGGCCGCATAGATATGGGCATAGATCTTATCGACTGGGTGAAGAAATGCGAACAGCTTGGCGCAGGCGAGATATGCCTCAATTCCATCGACACTGACGGCGTGCGTGGCGGCTTCGACCTGCCGATGCTCAAGGCGGTAGTTGACGCGGTGAAGATACCGGTCATAGCTTCGGGCGGCGCAGGAAAGCTGGGCGATTTTGCGGAAGCCTTTGAAAAGACCGACTGCTCGGCGGCACTGGCGGCAAGCCTTTTCCACTTCCGCGAGCTGACTGTACAGCAGGTAAAGGACGACTGCCGTTCAAAGGGCATTATCGTAAGGTAGAGGAATGTTGAAGATGTCAGACGAGATAAAGGAAAACTCCGAACAGACCAAGGCGCAGGATCAGGAGCCGAAAGAAAACAAGGATTCCGAAGACAGCGGCAATGGTATTGCCATAGGTCTGTGCATCGGAACTGCGCTGGGTGTGTGCTTCGGTGTGGTCACAGATAATATAACGCTGTGGCTCCCGATAGGTATCGCTATAGGTCTTGGTCTGGGCACTGCGATCGGCAGCGGTGACAAGATAAAATACGTTTCGGACAATAAAAAGCAGAATAAAACCGAAGATGATGCTGCCGATAACACAGAGGAATGACCCCAATGGCGATAGAATTCAAGACTACTCACGACTTCACGGCGGAGCAGCTTGAACGGCTGTTTCTGTCGGTGGAATGGTCATCGGGGCATTTCCCCGACAAGCTGGTGCAGGCTATGAAGGGCTTCGACACGGTCATTTCAGCCTGGGACGGCGGCAAGCTCATCGGCATGATATGCGCCCTCGACGACGGCGTGATGACCGCATATATCCACTATCTGCTGGTTGACCCCGAATATCACGGTCAGACGGCAGGCAGGACGCTGGTCAGCATGGCGAAGGAGAAGTACAGCGACTATCTGCGGATAGTGCTGGTGGCGTACAAGGATGAGACCCATTTCTACGAGAAGTGCGGGTTCAAAATAGAGGACAAGTCGCTGCCGATGTGTATAACTACGCTCTGGACGTAAGGTGAAATGATGAAAAAATATATGCGCATCCAGGGGCGGGAGCTTGCCTACAGGACTGGCAAGCCCGTCGGAGTATTTATTTTAAACTGGCGAAGGGTCAGAGACGGGGTCTATTCAGAAGAAGACTCTGAGCTTTTTGAACAGACCGAAAACTGGTTCAAGGCGCATCTTCCCGAGCCGCCGTTCTATGGTGAAAACAACGATAACCCGCAAGGGGCTATTACCTATTTCAAGACAGAAAAGTACGATGAAATGCGTGAAAAAGCAGATGTGCTTATGTCGCTGCTTGATAAATACAGTGTTCCCTATGATATTGTTTATACCGATTATGTCGGCAAAATAATCTACGAGGACGACTATCAGGTCGCCGTCATTGATGGATAAAGGAGTAACTATGAGCAAAATAAAAATCGACATAAACGACCTTGACCGCTATTTTGTCAAGAGCGAGCTTATCCCCGCGATATGCTATGAGGTCAACACAAAGACAGTGCTTATGCTGGCGTACATGAACAAGGAGAGCCTTAAAAAGACTCTGGAGACAGGCTACACCTGGTTCTGGAGCCGCTCCCGACAGGAGTACTGGAACAAGGGCGCTACCAGCGGCCATGTGCAGAAGGTGGTCTCCATCTACAGCGACTGCGACGACGACACGCTGCTGGTGAACGTCGAGCAGACGGGTGCAGCCTGCCACACCGGCAGTTACAGCTGCTTTTTCAATGAGATGTATAATACCGAGGAGGAAAAGTAAAATGACAGTTTATCAGGAGATTTTTGAGGTGCTGAAGCTCCGCAAGGAAATGTTCGACAAGGGCGAGGCTCCCGAGAAGAGCTACACCTGCTACCTCTACCAGCAGGGCGTTGACAAGATCTGCAAGAAGATAGGCGAGGAAGCTTCCGAGACCATCATCGCTGCCAAGAATAACGACAACGACGAGCTGAAAAATGAGATCA
>CAMVIL010000233.1 GCA_947167535.1 uncultured Ruminococcus sp.
AGATCAGAGAAAAATGCAATAGTACGTTATTTTTTTGTTTTATTTGAATATGGAGGTAATCACAATGAAGAAGAAACTGACTGCGGCAGTCCTTTCGGGTGCTATGCTTTTTGGCACTGTGGGAAGCTTACAGGCAAGCGCTCTGCCGAGCAAGAACAGCGGTATGCGAAACATCTCTACCGCACAGATCGTGCGTGAGATGGGCATTGGCATCAATCTCGGCAACACCTTTGAAGCCTGCGGCGACTGGATCGAAGAGGTCGACACCAAGTGGGGCGACGGCGTCCTCGAGCCTAAGGATTACGAGACCGCATGGGGCAGCCCGGTCATCACAAAGCAGATGATCGACGGCATGGCAAACGAGGGCTTCGGCGTAGTCCGAGTTCCCGTTGCATGGTCTAACATGATGGACAAGAACACCTACACCATCAGCCCCGCATACACCGCCCGCGTTCAGCAGATCGTTGACTGGGTCATCGACGCGGATATGTACTGCATAATCAATATCCACTACGACAACGGCTGGGTAAACAACTTCCCCAATGACGAAAACGGCTCCATGTATCGTTACGAGACTATGTGGAATCAGATCGCTGAGTCCTTCAAGAACTATGACGATCACCTCATCTTCGAGTCCCAAAACGAGGAGCTTGGCTGGGAGTCTATCTGGAATCCCTGGACAGGAACACAGTCGCAGAAGGAAAAGTCCTATGCCCTCTGCAACCGCATAAATCAGAAGTTCGTAGATGTTGTCCGTGCTTCGGGCGGAAACAACTCCCAGCGTCATCTGCTCATCTCGGGATATAATACCGGCATCGACCGCACCTGCGATTCGCTTTTCAAGATGCCTAACGACCCTGCAAACCGCATGGCTGTCTCGGTACATTATTATACTCCCGCAGGCTTTGCTATCCTCGAGGACAAGGACGAATCCTGGGCAAAGGCTCGTTCCACATGGGGTACTTCCGATGACTACAACGAACTCAACTCCTGGATGGACATGATGAAGACCAACTACGTCGACAAGGGAATCCCCGTGATCATCGGCGAGTACGGCTGTCCCACCAAGGGAAAGGAGACCGCGTCGGTAGTTCGTTTCCTCAGCTCCGTCTGCAAGGCGGCTTACGACCGTCAGATGTGCCCCGTTCTCTGGGCGACTCCCAAGGGTGAAGACGGCGGCGAATACGGCGGTCACTATGACAGAAACACCTGCAAGATCAGCAACCCCGATCTGAAGAAAGCTTTCGACGAGATCACAGGCTTCAACGGCAAGACCGACACGCCTCCCGCCGTTCTCTATCCCACTGTAAGCAGTGTAGATTACAGCGAGCAGTATCATCAGATCAGATTCAATTGGACTCCCGTTGAGGGTGCCGAGAATTACGGCATCGCGGTATATCTGGCGGGCAAGTGGAGGATCCAGACTCAAAGCATCTCCGCTAATACTACCAGCTACACCACACCCAAGAACCTGACCCCCGGCAAGAGCTACAAGGTAGCGATCGCCGCAAAGGTAAACGGCACCTGGGCTGTTGCGGAAGCCATCAAGAACGCGGTTACTGTAACTGTAAAGTAACAGCTCCGACCCGCGAAAAAACGCTTTCAAGAACTGAGCAATAAATGAAGAGAAGCCTTGCACAAACGCGGTGTAAGGCTTTTTTTCTGTCCGGCGGACTCGTGATATTTGCCTATCGGCAATTGACGTAAGTGATCGGATATGGTATAATGGTTGAGCGAGTGCAAGCTTGCTAAGTATATATAGTAGGTGATCAGATGAATAAAGATCGTTTGGGTGCTTTTATGGACGCCGTCATAGCCATCGTTATGACTATCCTCGTCCTTGAACTTGAAAAACCCTCGGCACCGACCCTTAAAGCTTTCTGGGGTCTGAGGATAAACTTTGCGGCCTACGCGCTGTCATTTCTGTGGCTAGCCGCCATGTGGACGAGTCTGCACAACGCCTGGCACGTAGTCGGGAAGATCTCGCCACGCACCGTTTGGCTGAGTATGGGACTGCTGTTTTTCTCCTCGCTGTTTCCCTATGCGACGAGCCTTGTCTCGACCTACTTCATGAGCAAGGTGGTGCAGGGATTTTACGGCATCGTCGTAATCGCGACGACCGTGATGATGATGCTTATCTACCGAAGCCTTGCAAAGGACGACGGCAGAAGCGAAACGGCGGAATATATGAAAACGGTCAACGGCTTCCTGCTGATAGACGTCGGGATAAAGATCGCGGGCACAGTTGTCGGAGTGCTTGTCTATCCGCCGCTTGTGTCGGTGGGAGTGCTTGCGGCGGCGGCGTTTATCATGATAGTCAGAAAAAGCCATCTTCTCGAAAGGAAATAACCCGGGAGCGGCAGTTGATCTGCCCGATCGGTCTCGGCATAAGAACAACGACATATAATTATTGACATTATTTGCAGATCATGATATAATGTATCTCACGATACAAAAGTGTTGCTCAAAAAGAAGGGACGAAGATCTCTGTTGGAAAGTATTATTCAAAATAAACGCGATAAAGCTATGCTTGCCGTATTCTGCGCTGTCGGGTGGTCTCTGGCATATCCGCTCATCAAGGTGGGGTACGGCATTTTTGCGATCGAGCCCGACGATCTCGGCAGCAAGCTGTTGTTTGCGGGAGTCAGATTCCTGTTTGCGGGTCTGCTGGTGCTCGCATTGTGCTTAAAGAAAAAGACTCCGCTCGCCGCACAGAAGCGGACGGATCTGCTGTGGCTCATACTTCTTGCAGTGGTGAACACTACGCTCCACTATATGTTTGCGTATCTGGGGCTGAGCAGAAATCCCAGCAGCAGGTCGACGATACTTGACTCGATGGGCGGATTTATCCTTATCTTTCTGTCCGTCCTGTTCTTTGAGGATGACAGCTTCAACAGGCGGAAGGTCATAGGCTGTCTGCTGGGAGTCTCGGGGATCGTGCTGATAAACATTGACCCTCACGGCGGCTTCTTCGACAACATCACCTTCGGCGGCGACGGCATGATACTTCTCAACGCACTCTGCGGGGGATTCGGAGGCGTCATCACAAGGATAGAGTCGAGAAAAATGAATATCGTCTCGGCGACGGGATACAGCATGGCGGCAGGCGGCGGATTGCTGGTGCTGGCAGGCTTGTGCACAGGTGTCGGCAGACCGTGGGAGCTGAGACCCGGCGGTATTATGGTACTGGCGGGGCTGGTGCTGATCTCGGCGGTGTGCTTTGGCATATACAACGAACTGCTCGC
>CAMVIL010000234.1 GCA_947167535.1 uncultured Ruminococcus sp.
GACCGACGTCATTTATGAGGAACGGTATCTTGTAATTCGGGAAAACCACAGGCGACCCCATAACCGCAACTCCGGGTCTGCTCTGACCGGTGTATGCAAAACGCTTCGTAAGCTTCGCAGTCTTGGCAGTGAGCGCCTGAATGCGGTAAGTCCATTCGTACAGATCTTCGGTGCGGTAGTAGCTGTCCTGTATCAGCAGACGTGCAACATCGGGGATAATGTCGGGGCGCCCGCGGGAGACGCTCAGAAAAGTCCCCAGTGCGTATCTTGCCTGCGAGACTCTTTCCGCCGCCGAGATGACATCGTGCTTCGTGAAGCGGTACTCCACCTGCTCAGATATTGCTTTCATCATCTCAAACATCTGACGGCAGAAGCGCCTTTTTGCTCCATCGTCGGAATGATCGGGCGGGATGTCCACTGTAAAGATCTTCCGCCCCTCAGATTTTAATTCAAAGGTGATCTTGCGCATACTGTCGCTTGTCAGCGGTATGATGAACAGCGAGTCGGAAAAGTCTGCGCCGTCGGGACGCCGTATGTATCCTAATATCGAACGGCTGACAGGATCGGTGTCTCTCGGGACTTCCTCGTCCGACCACAGAGTCGAAGCATGGCTTCCGCCGATAAGCCAGTAGGGCTCTGCACCTGCTGCGTATACAAGCTCCTCGGGAATCCCTGTGCCGAGTATCACCACATCGGGCTTAGGTCTTCTGACCGCCCACGCGAATTCGCTGTCGAGAAAATACTTGATCTCGGGAATGTGCTTCTGCTGTTCCCAGATCTTGTTAAGGGCGTCCATGTATTCATTTTCTAATGTGTTTTTCATATCCATCACTCATTTCTGTCGGTATTGTTGCTCTATCAGTATTATACCCTGTGACTTTGAGCGCATAAAGGAGCTGGGGTGGAATGTAGGGCGGGGAATGTGGAATTTGTGTCGTTTGATGTGATGGGATTGTGAAACTCCTGTTGACATTCATATCTTTTTGATGTTATGAACCTCAACTATGGATACAAAAAATAGCAGACCATATTCGATAAAAAAACAAGTCAGCCTCGGTACAGTGACACACCGAGGCTGATTCTTTATATTATACTCCCATCAATATACTTGTATACGGTTTCACAATCTATTCTTTCCTAGTGTTCTATCTGATGGTAATAATAGGCTGTATTCTTTGATAAATGCAGGTAAGTCCGGACCGCATCAAATGATCTCTGCTCCGAAAGGCGCCAGCGACAGCTTGGCGATCTTGAAAAACTGAAGTCCGAAGGGTATCCCGACTACCGTTATGCAGAGCAGACAGCCCAGAATAAAGTTCCCTAGCGCCAGCTCCAGTCCCGAGAAAAGGAACCAGATGACGTTTATGAGAAACGACCCCGCGCCGCCTTCGTAGCTGATTTCCTTGCCAAAGGGTGCAAAAGACATCACCGACAGCTTGAAGCACTGCACGCCGATGGGTATTCCGACGATGGTTATGCACCACAGCAGACCCGCACAAAGCCAGCCCAGCCCGCTGAGCAAGCCGCCGCATATCAGCCATAATAAATTCCCTAAAAAGCTCATGTTGTCCTCCTTGTCACTGTCCGTCTCAGACCAGCTCCTCGATGTGCTCCATGAAGATCATCGGGTGTGCAGTGCAGAATCCTGTCTGCTTCATGTAAAGCCCAAGCGTCTCGTCGTTGTCGTCGACGCAGACTACCTTGCCGGCAGGGAAGTCACCGAAATGCTCCTCTACTATGCGCTTTGCGATAGCGGGCTTCTCGGTGGAATCGAGAGTGTAGTAGCAATGACTTTCGGGTATCCCGTAGAGCCGCTCAAGCATATGAGATTTCTGAGCCTCGTTGGATATGCAGAATATCCTGTCTACGCCGTGCCGCTTGATGTAGTTGTACATCGGCACAAGCCGACTGCAGTCCGCATAGATGTCCACATCGCGAAACTCGGGAGTGAAATCCAGCTCGTGATGCGCGTGAAACTCGCCGTAGTTGTAGCTTGTGAGGGTGCCGTCCACATCAAAAAGTACAACGGTGTCCTGCTCGTGAAGTATCTGCCATGTTTTTCTCATAATTAGTCCTCGGTTCATTAAGTAATATCATCAATTCTATTATAGCAGAAATCTTACGGAAAGTCAATATTCTTCTGATACAATACACAGCAAACTGAACTTTCGGACAAAAGCCAACGGCCGAGCCGCATCGGAGCAGTCTCAGCCGTTGTTGAACTTATCGGGATGTTATGAAGCAGTAGAGTCGTCGGTCGTTTTCTTCTGGGGCTTGGTCTTCTGATCGGAGCTGCTGTCGGATTTTCTGCCGTGCTTGTGACCTCTTCCCAGCTTGATACCGGTCAGCTCGCCGTTGTCATCGTATACAAGCCTGATGATGTCGCCCTCTTTGATGTCGGTAACAGCAGCTTCCTGACCTCTCTTTGTGACGGTAACACTGTCGGTGAAGGTCACGGTAAGGGTAGTGCCGTTCTCGGTGAAGCCGCCGTCAGGTCTGTGCTTTCTGCCGCCTTTCTTTGCTTGGGTGCTGTCGGTGCTGCCCGAGTCAGCAGAGCTCTTGGAGTCGGTGCTGGCTGAGGTCTTCTGCTTTTTCTCGGTCAGAACATCACCCGACGGCTTTACTTTTTTCTCGCCGTCAGATCTTGCTGCAAGCTCACCCAGAGATACGGTGATCTCGCTGCCGTTGATGGCAGTCACTTTTCCGAACTTCACGTTTTCGTCAGTGACTTCCTTCTTGACCTTGCTGTCTTCACTCTGCACAGCCGAGGGGGCGGTGGTGCTGAGCTGTGCAGCACTAGCGCCGATCACCGATACAGCCGACGCTGCCATAATGACCGCGCAGATACAAGCTGTTGTTCTTGAGAATAATTTCATTTTGACCACAATCCTTTCGTTTTTGTTTCCGGTATCTCCTACCGTAACTTTAGTATACCGCCGCTGTTTGTCAGAACGATAGAATGAAAGTGGAAAAAACAGCGCCTTGTGTGGAATTTTAGTCGCAAATTGTGATAATCAGGTGAAACCGGTGTGATCATCCGTACTATTTCCGTTTACAACTGTTGCATTAAGCTGCGAAATGTGGTATAATAAAGCCATAGCCCACGCTGCGCGTGTGCTGTGGAGCTGACGCTCCTTTTGCGGACTAAAGTCCGCGGCTTTATTTTATAGCTGACATTTCTGCACCCGCTGCACTCGAAGCGTGGAACTGTATCACAATGTCAGATCGGAGGAAAA
>CAMVIL010000235.1 GCA_947167535.1 uncultured Ruminococcus sp.
TGGGACAGTACGAAGCTTCCGGAGAGGCCTGGGAGCAGGTAATGGCTCAGAACGACGGCGGCAACGTGCTGGTCTCGCCCGAGTCGGTGCTGATGTGCATGGGTATGGTGGCAAACGGCGCGGAGGGAGAGACTCTCGACGAGCTGACGGGCACTCTGGCGGGCGGCGACCTCGCCACACTCAACAGCGGCGCTAAGGCATGGTATGTGAACCAGAACGACCCCGAGAACGCCGAGCTTTTCAAGATAAGCAACGCCAACTCCGCATGGATAAAGCAGGTGGAAGGCTTTAATGTAAAGCAGGATTATATCAACACCGTCAGCGACGTATTCGGCGCGGAGATCGCGCTGGCGCCCTTTGACAGCAGCACCGTGAAAGACATCAACAGCTGGTGCAGCAGCAAGACAGACGGTATGATACCGTCCCTGCAGGGCGACCTTCCCGAGTCCGCAAAAATGGTGCTGATAAACGCTATCTGTTTTGATGCAGAGTGGGCTGAGACCTATGATGAATACCAGTGCGCCGACGGCAGCTTCACCGCCGCAGACGGCAGCGTCCGCAATGTCACGATGCTCAGCAGCACGGAAAGTCAGTATGTCGAGGACGACAAGGCTACGGGCTTTGTCAAGTACTACGACGGCGGCTACGCCTTTATGGCGGTGCTCCCCAAGGAGGGCATCAGCGTTTCCGACTACGCGGCTTCGATGGACGGCGACACGCTGGCAACGCTCTTTGACTGCAAGAGCGCCAAGTACGACGTATCTGCAAAGCTCCCCGAGTTTTCCTACGACTGGGACGGCGACATCAAGAACACTCTCGCGGATATGGGCATAAAGCAGGCCTTTAACAGCGAAACAGCGCAGTTCCACGGCATGACCGAAGACACCGACCTCTACATCGACAAGGTGATACACAAGACCCACATCGAGCTTGACCGCAACGGCACAAAGGCTGCGGCTGCAACTGCGACCATGATGAAAGACGCGGCTATGATAGCCGAAGAAAAGGAGACAAAGGAAGTCATCCTCGACCGTCCCTTCATCTATTCGATAATCGACACCAAGAGCGGTCTTCCTGTGTTCATCGGCTGCGTAAATGACATAAACGGCTGAATCAGCTGAGGGTTTTTGGTACATAATACTTTTACAGGCAACATCGCGCAGCAGCTGTGCGGTGTTGCTTATCTGTCCGCAGGCATTGACTTTGCGGAGCGGATGTGCTATAATTGGTTAATGACAGCATTTTGCAAAAGTATGATAAGGAAAAACAAAAATGAAAAAGAACAAGCTTCCGGCGCTGATGCTGAGCGTCCTGCTTATGGCGGGCTGCGCTCACGGCGGCACTGAAATCAAAACAAAGCAGACAGAGGGCGTATCTGCCGTCACCGAGCTTGACAGCTCGCAGCCCGATGACAGCCTCCCCGAGACGGAAGAGGAGACCACCACCACTACCTATGACGACGTCAACGACTCCGACGAGGAGCTTGACTCGGAAACGGACGAGGTGCCTACAAGCCATCGGATAGATGTCGAGAACATCATGCAGATGCCCGAACTTCCCTTCGGGTGCGAGATAGTTTCCCTCACCATCGTGCTGAACCATCTGGGCTTCAACGTTGACAAGATGTATATGTGCGACAACTACCTCACCACCATAGACTACTGGCGTGCCAACGACCAGCTGTACGGTCCCGACCCCCACGAGGCGTTCCCCGGAAGTCCCAAGGACAAGCACAACATCTCGGGGTGTTTTGCGCAGGTCATCGTGAGGGCTGCCGAGAGGTTTTTTCAGGACAACAACGGCCAGTACACCGCCGTCAACACCACAGGCATGAGTCTTGACGAGCTGGAGCACACCTACATCGACAACGATATCCCCGTGATAATCTGGGTGACGAGCAAGGATCTGCACGAGATCGAGTACAAATACTCATGGCACACCGCAGACGAGCGCATCATAAACTTCCCCACCTACCAGCACTGTCTTGTAATGACAGGCTACAACAGCGAAACGGGTGTCATCTACACTGCCGACCCGCTTGTGGGCAACACCTTCTACTACCGTCCGCTCTTCGAGCAGCGCTACATCGAGCTCGGCACCGAGTCTCTGGTCATCGTTCCCAAAAGTGAATAACAAAAAGGGCAATACCGCGTGGTACTGCCCTTCTTTTTTTGATACATATTCGTATAGTTTCTACTTCTCCAGACGCTCATAGTACTCGCACTTGCAGCGGTACATCGCCTCGTCGGCGCGCTTGAACACCTGCTGATAGTCGGTGTCTCTCTCGGGGGAGTAGACCTCTGCGCCCATTGACACCGCAAGCATTGTCGGATAAACCTTCGCGGAATTCAGCTCGTCGATCGCCTTCCCGACACTTGCGAACTGCTCCTTTAACTGCTCGGCGCTGCTGTTTTCAAGCACGGCTATGAATTCGTCTCCGCCGATACGGTAGATGTTAGACGTGCCGAAAACTCCCTTGATGGTCTCCGCCGCACCGATGATGAACTTGTCGCCCATCTCGTGGCCGAAGTTGTCGTTGACGTGCTTGAGACCGTTGATATCGAACACCGCCACCGCAAAATCCGCGCTGCCGCCCGCAATGAGCTTGCCCAGCTTTTCCACCTTGTTCAGGTATGCGGTCTTGCTGCCGACGCCTGTCATCGAATCGGTGTAAGCCTGAGATCTTACGTGGGTGATGTACTGCCGAAGCTCGGTCTGGAGCATACGCACCTGACTGCCAAGCTCGGAGATCTCATCAAGCTTCGGATCCTTTTCGGAAGCCGATGTCACGCCTGTATACTGTATCGGCTCGCCCTCATCGGTCTCGATCAGCTTGTTCAGCTTCTCGAAATCCTTGGCAAGATCATTCATTTCATCGTAGAGGCTGCCCAACCTGCGCCTCAGTCTCGCGGAAAGGGTGAACGCCATCAGTATCCCGACGATGGTGGACGCGATACATACCGTCACCACGACAAAGAGCTGTTTCTTTATGCGCGACTCGTACCATTCGGCGCTGAAGTCAACGGCGACCATTCCCACGACCTCGCCCTTGCTGTTGAAGATGGGGCTGTAGGAGCTGTAAAAGCGTCCCCAGCGGTCGGTGTAGGGAACTTTATCGACGTCGGCCTTGCCCTTTGAGGCATTGATAAGCGCTTCGGTAGTTTCTATCTGCTCGCCGAAAATAGCGGGGTCGTCATCGGGGTCGATGGTAAAGACAAACTTATCCCCTTC
>CAMVIL010000236.1 GCA_947167535.1 uncultured Ruminococcus sp.
GTCAGAATACATTTCAGCGAGCATTTCCTTGATGTTTTCAACGTCCTCAAGATCTTCAGCCATGCTTTCCATAGCATCTTCCATCATTTCGATCTCGTCTGCCATTTCCTCAAGCACATCAGCCATAGCGGCAAGGACCTTGCCCTCAGAAGTGCTGTCGTCAATATTCAGACCGGCCATAAGACCACGGACGTATCCGACTTTTTTAGAAAGTTCCATTTTAAAGAACACTTCCTCTCAGATAGATCAAGCGCGCTCCATGTACTCGCAGGTACGAGTGTCGATACGGATGCGGTCGCCGGTGTTGATGAACAGCGGAACCTTGATCTCAGCGCCTGTCTCAACAGTAGCGGGCTTGGTAGCATTAGTAGCGGTATCGCCCTTGATGCCGGGCTCAGTGTCGGTAACCTCGAGCTCTACGAACGTAGGAGGCTCAACGCCGAATACCTTGCCCTTATAGCTCAGTACCTTACATACCATGTTTTCCTTAACGAATTTGAAGTTATCAGAAAGCTCGCTGGCATTGATCGGAACCATATCATAGGTCTCAGGATCCATGAAGTAGTAAAGATCGCCGTCGCTGTAGCTGTATTCCATATCCTTTCTCTCAACAAAAGCTGTCGGGAACTTAGCGGTAGGGTTGTAAGTCTTTTCAACAACGGAACCGGTAATTACATTTCTGACCTTAGTTCTAACGAACGCAGCACCCTTGCCAGGTTTTACGTGCTGGAACTCAACGATCTGCATTACGTTGCCGTCCTCTTCAAAAGTCATACCATTTCTGAAATCGCCTGCTGTTACCATGTTTTTTACCTCCGGTTTATCTCAAAAATCTTGACCGATATACAGCCAATTGTACATTCATATTTATATTATACTATATTTTGTCTCAATTTGCAAGTGTTTTTTTAAGATTTTTTTCGTCTTAATATAATATTTACAGAATCACCAGCGATTTATCCGCCTGAGTCATATTAAGACAGCCATTTTCGCGAACAACGACGAAATCTTCTATACGCACACCGAATTCTCCGGGAATGTAGATCCCTGGCTCAACGGTCACGACCATGCCGTCCCGAAGGATCGTATCGCTGAAAGGTGACGCGTAAGGAGCTTCGTGTATCTCAGCGCCAACTCCGTGACCAAGCGAGTGGCCGAAAGCTTCACCGTAGCCGTGTCCTGCGATGTATTCTCTGGCTATTCCGTCCAGTTCACCGCCTGTGATACCAGCTTTTACGGCATTCAAACCGCGATTCTGAGCTTCAAGTACGATATCATAGACCTCACGCATTTTATCGCTCGGCTCGCCGATGCAGACAGTACGGGTCATATCGCTGTGATAACCGTCAACGACTGCGCCGAAGTCCATCAGCACAAACTCGCCGCTCTCAACCTTTTTGTCGGAAGGCACACCGTGGGGCATTGAAGTATTCACACCGCTAAGGGCTATTGTATCGAAAGACAGCGCTTCTGCGCCGTGTGAGAGCATATAGAAATCCAGCTCCAGCTGTATTTCCTTTTCGGTGACACCGGGCTTGATGAACTCATACATATGTTCAAGTCCCTGCTCTGCAATTCTCTGTGCCGCCGTCATCTTTTCGATCTGCTCTGGAGTCTTTATCATTCTGATCTCGGTAACGACATCGCAAAGAAGATCGCTCATGTCAAGAGAACAGTCCAGTTCTTCGGAAAGTTTGTCAGCTTCTGCGAGTGTCATCCTGTCAGCTTCAACGCAGATGATATCAGCATTATGCTCGTCACAGAGCTGCTGTATCTGACGATATATATCTCCGCCGCCCTGCTGCAGGATAACTTCGCAGTCCTTAACAACCGACCTTGCCTTTTCGATATAGCGGAAATCTATGATAAGGTATGCTGCATCACAGAATACCAGAAGCGTTCCCGCAGAAGATTTCATTCCTGTAAAGAAACGTCTGTTCACATCAGAAGTGATCAGTGCCGCCCGAGCACCTCTTTCCGACATTTCCTTCTGAAGCTTTTGTATAGCAGTCATCATTTACTCTCCAGTATTGTCTTTAGAGCTTCAACTCCCAGCAGATAGCTGTTCTTGCCGAAGCCTGCGATCTGACCTGCGCAAACGGGAGCGATCACCGACGTATGTCTGAACTCGTCGCGCGCGTGGATATTTGACATATGCACCTCAACAACGGGGATCTTGATAGCAGCTATCGCATCACGGATCGCGTAGCTGTAATGGGTATACGCACCTGCGTTGAGCACCACTCCCGCGCAGTCGAGCCTTGCTGCATGAAGCTTGTCGATAAGCGCACCCTCGCTGTTGGACTGATATATCTCGCACTCAAACCCAAGCAAATCAGCCTTTGCCTTTATCTCGGCATTTACCGAATCAAATGTGTCGCTGCCGTAATAACCCGGCTCGCGCTCTCCGAGAAGATTGAGGTTTGGTCCGTGCATCACAAGTATCTTACTCATATTAACAACTCCTTATTTTTATTCATCCAGCGCCGATAAATAACAGTTTTTCATCGTCAGAGCATCCTTATCCTGCGTACCTGCACTTTCGCAGACAAATATCGGTGAAAGTTTCTTCTTCGCAACAAGCTCCATCAGCGGTTCGAAATCAGGTCCGAAGCCGAGGTTCTCATCAAATGTCAGGTGCTTTTTCTCGCCGCCGGGAACGGTAAACATTATCTTCGAGAAGTGACTGTGAAACCGTGCGAGTCTGTCGTGACCAAGCGCGTTCTCTACTTCATTGAGCATTTTCTCATACTCTTCCCTGCCCTTGATAAAGCCGAACTCGCGGGCGTTGAGGTGTCCCCAGTCTATGGTCGGCAGGAAGCTGTCGTCAAGCTTGCAGAGCTCAAGCACCTCAGTCAGATTTCCCAGCTGATTGACCTTCCCCATCGTCTCGGGGCAGAATACGATCTCCTCAAAGCCCTGCTCGATCGCCATCTTTCTGGCTCTGAGAAGAGTATCTTTCGCAAGTTCAAGTGCTTCTTCGCGGCTTATTTTTGCACAGCTTCCGCTGTGAATAACGATGCGCTCTGAACCGAGCCTCTTTGCGGCGTCACAGGTCTGGAGTATGTAGTTGATAGAGTTATCGCGTTTTTCAGGCTCAATGCTGGACAGCGAAATGAAATAAGGCGCATGGACAGAAAGAGTTATACCAAACTCTTCAGCCTTTGCCCTCATAGCCTGAGCGACCTTATCACTCACGCGGACTCCCCTGCCGCACTG
>CAMVIL010000237.1 GCA_947167535.1 uncultured Ruminococcus sp.
GTATCTTTACGACCTCGTCACGGTCAAGCACTTTGTAACCGCCGTTCAGGATAATAGTAGCGTCGGCGATACCTTCGATCATTTCATCGGTCACGCCGAGCGAAGAAATGTTCATCGCAAGATCAAGTTCCTTCATCCATTTTTCCATAGCATCAAGGCCTTCCTTCGCGAGCTGTTCATCTGTCTTGCCATCGGCAGGGATACCCCAGACCTGAACAGCAAATCTTGCAAACTTGTTCAGTCCGTAAGGCATGATATATCTGTAATACGGCAGAGAAACAGCTGCAAGGGTCATTCCGTGAGTAGCGTCTGTGTATGCTCCCACAGCCTGTCCCAGCATATGAACCATCCAGTCGGTGGACTTGCCGCGGGATACAAGGGTATTCAGCGCCCATGTAGCTGTCCACATGATGTTGGAACGTGCTTCATAATCCTGCGGATCCTCAACTGCTGTGCGGCTTGCGTTGATAAGGCTTTTCATCAGTCCCTCGCTGATATAGTCTGAGGTGTTGTCATCAGTACCTGAGAAATACTGCTCGCAGATGTGATTAAATATGTCATATATTCCGGCGCACATCTGATATTTCGGCAGCGTCATCGTGTATCTGGGATTGAGGACAGAGAACTTCGGCATTACATCGTCACCGAAAACATGGCCGATCTTGAGCTTTGCCTTATGGTTGGTTATTACCGAGCCGCCGTTCATCTCCGAGCCTGTGCCTGCCATTGTCAGCACACAGCCGACAGGCAGGATCTCGCAGTCGGGTTCTTCAAAACGGACGAAGTATTTTTCCCACGGATCGTCATCACAATTGACGGAGACCGATACAGCTTTGGAGTAATCACAGACAGAACCGCCGCCCACCGCAAGGATAAGATCGGTCTTGTGCTCACGGGCGATCTTTATGCCCTCATACAGCTTCTCGATCGTAGGGTTCGGCATAACACCCGAAACCTCTGCAACGTTCTTTCCGCACGCACTGAGGACAGCAATGATCTCATCATAGATGCCGTTTTTCCTTATCGAACCGCCGCCGTATACCAGCAGGATATTACTGCCGTAATTTACGAGCTCGCTTTTCAGATTTTCGAGAGAATCCTCACCGAAATAAAGCTTGGTCGGGTTGTGGTAGCTGAAATTTCCTAACATAGTGTTTACCTCCTGTTTGTTATTACTTATGCTCTGTACACCAGAGCGCATAATCAAGTTTATCAAGCAGCGCCTGTTCTCTGTGGATAGAATCAAGGAGAGTACGTCTTGCGCTTCGCAGTATCCGAACCTTTTCTGCACAGCAGTTCTTATCACAGCAGCCTGAAAGAAAAGCCTTGATCTGCTCATCGGTCATTCCTGCCAGCGACAGAACCTCTGCCAGTTCCTTGTCGGAAATACTCGTATTGGTCACTTTCATTCTATCACCCCACAAAAAAAGAGTACAGGTTTTGTTTCCTGTACTCATTATAGCATAGTTTTCTCTATATGTAAAATACTTATATTTTATACTTCAGTATGCTCAGAATGTATACTTTTTATATACTCAAGAAATCTCCCTGCCGCACCCGAATAGGGACTGAGCTTTTTCCACGCAAGAACCGAGGTGAGCGACAGCTCGGGAGTCAGCGGACGGAAGGCAAATCGGGCGGGATCAAACATCGACGCTGCGCCCTCTATCGTCAGAACGCAGGCTATCCCACGCTCGGCAAGGGGTGCGGCGTTGTTGACGAGGTTCATGGTCGCAACGACGTCCAGTTCGGATACGGGACACCTGAGCCATTCTTCGATCTCGCTTTTCAGAGCGATCCGCCCCGGCACCACCAGAGGCTGTTCCTTGAGCTGTTTGCGCGTGACTGCTTCTCCGGAAGCCAGCGGGTGATCTGCAGGCATCAGCAAGCCCCACGTTTCCTTTGCAGGCAGGCGGATATAGTCGAATTTCTCAATATCCACAGGTTCCATCAGGATACCGAAATCCAGCAGGCCGTGTTCGAGCTTTTCCTTTACGTGGTCAGCGGTACCCGTGTGGAGCTCGAAACTTACAAGAGGGTAACGCTCACGAAAATGCGCGATGAGCTCGGGGAGGACTTCCGCTGCTTTCAGACCGCCGCTTCCCACCGATACGATACCGCTGATCTCTTCCTGTTCCTGAAATTCGCTGTCGATCTTCTTCATCAGCGAGACAACTTCCTCGGCGCGTCTTCGGAGCATCACTCCCGAATCGGTAAGGGTCAGACGCTTGCCTCTGATAAAGAGAGTGGTGTGCAGTTCCTCCTCAAGCTCCTTCATCTGACGGCTGAGGGTCGGCTGGGTGACGTGCAGCACCTCGGCAGCTCTTGATATGTTTTCCTCACGCACGACGGCAAGGAAGTATTCCAGTAAACGCAGTTCCAAGCGGATCACCTCTGATGATTATTATGATACCAGTATACCATATCGTGGCAAAAAGGTCAATCACAAAATCTGAATCCATCGGCGGCAGAGGCACAAGCAGGCACTGTCAAACCGTAACTTTCGCAGTGAAATCATCCTCGCCGCATTCCAGCGTGAGCGTGAAGCTGTGTGCATCGATGATCTGCTTGACGATGGCAAGTCCCAGACCGCTGCCCGAGCGTCCGCTGCGGGAGTTGTCAGGCTTGTAGAACGGCTCTGTGAGTTTCGAAACGTCTGCGATCTTCTCGTTGACTGTGTTCGTGACGGTCAGGGCTTTGCCGTTTCCTGCGATCTTGATGCTGCCGCAGGCGGGCGTGTACTTCACCGCATTGGACAGCAGGTTCTCTACGGCGCGGGAAATGCTGTCGGGATCACATTCCGCAGAGCATTCGCCCTCAAAACTCACGGTGATCTTTCTGTCATCTGCAGCCGCAGCGTATTTAGAGAACAGCTCCTTTGACAGCCCCACCAGCTCGCAATTCTGTCTTTTTTTCGTCACAAGCTGCTCCGCCCTCGACAGCTCAAAGTATGAGTTTATGAGCTCGTTGGTGTATACCGCATTCTCGATTATTGAATCGGCGTACCGCCCGCGCTCATCGTCGGACTCGCACTCCTTCAGGTTCTGGGCGTAACCTATCATGGCCGTGAGGGGCGTCTTGAGGTCGTGGGCGAGGGCGTTTGAAGTGTTGATACGGTAGTCCTCGATGTCCCACGCCGCCTTCATTCTGGTGTAGCGGATAAGCGCGGACACCAGCGCCACCGCAAGGGTGACGAATGTAAATATTCCGCAGG
>CAMVIL010000238.1 GCA_947167535.1 uncultured Ruminococcus sp.
AGTATCTACTTCTGAAACGACAGCGCTGCAAAGAGATCATACGACTGACAGAAAACGCAGAAGCGTCCTGAGAACTTCATGATCTGCTGTATCAGCATATCTGCGGCATAAGTTTTCAGAACTTATGGAAAGGAAAAACTATGGACAGAACAACAAAATTGATCGCGGCCGTTATTATTGCATTGGCTATGGCGGCGTCGGCTGTATATACTGCCGGCAAAATCACGCTGTACCTCATGAGATCGCAGATCATCGCTGACGCAAAAGAAGAAGTTCCCCAGGGAGATGCACGGAAGATAGGAAGCAGCTGGTACAGCGTCGATTCTGACTTGCTGTACCTTGACAGCAGAGGACTTTCCGACGAAGATATACAGGTGCTTGCCGAATTCAGCAATCTTGAATGTCTCGATCTGAGCGGCAACAACATCAGCGACCTTTCGCCGCTTGCGGAACTGAAAGGGCTGCACACGCTTTATCTCGGGTACAATAACATTTCCGATCTGTCACCGCTCGCAGGGCTCGAAGATCTTGAAGTACTGTATCTTTACAACAATCAGATCGATGACATAACTCCGCTCGCTGGGCTTGATAAGCTTGAAGAGCTGCATCTCTATGATAACAATATAATAGATATATCTCCCCTTTCGGGGCTCACGAAGCTGAAGCTGCTTTACCTCCAGAACAACAAGATAGAGGACGTATCTCCGCTCGCGGAACTTGACGAGCTTGAAGATCTGATATTGTACAACAATCAGATATCCGATGTTACACCGCTTTCGGGTCTGTCCGACCTCAAAAAGCTCGATCTTGCGCTCAATGATATAAGCGACCCTTCTCCGATAGCGGAGATAAGCGGACTTGAGATACTCTGTCTGTCCGATAATCACATGACCGATATATCTTCGCTCGCGGGACTGCGTGATCTCTATTCCCTTGATCTGAGGTTCAATGAGATCAGCGATATCTCAACGCTCGCGGAACTTGAAGACATGAAATTCCTGAAGCTGGACGGCAACAACATAAGCGATGTCACGCCCCTTGCGGGATTGGATGATCTGGAGTCGCTGTACGCTTCCGATAATCCGATAGACGGCGACGATAAGGCATGGCTCAGAAGCGAACTCCCCGACTGCTATGTATATTACGGTAATTGAAGTATCCGGACAAAACCTCCCCCGCGCGGGGAGGTTTTGTCTTTGTCATTTTGTGATATATTTTTACAAAAAGCATTTGTGAAAAACACTTGCATTATTTGTCGGGATATGGTATAATAAAATTTGGGTATGACCATGTAACGGTCACATTGACCGTTGAGGTCAAATAAAATACGTCTGCCGGCATTCCGCGGACGGGTCAGGAGAAGTTATGCCAAAAAGAGAAGATATCAACAAGATCCTTATCATAGGCTCGGGACCGATAATCATCGGTCAGGCGTGCGAATTCGACTATTCCGGCACACAGGCGTGCAAGGCGCTGAGAAAGCTCGGCTATGAGATAGTTCTGGTGAATTCAAACCCCGCAACTATCATGACAGACCCTGATGTTGCAGATATCACATACATAGAGCCTCTCAACGTCAAAAGGCTCACACAGATAATCAAGAAGGAACGCCCCGATGCGCTCCTCCCGAACCTCGGCGGTCAGTCCGGTCTGAACCTCTGCTCCGAGCTGGACAAGGCGGGCGTTCTCAAGGAATACGGCGTGCAGGTCATCGGCGTGCAGGTGGATGCTATCGAGCGCGGTGAGGACAGGATAGAGTTCAAGAACACCATGAACTCGCTCGGCATAGATATGGCGCGCAGTGAGGTCGCTTACTCGGTGGATGAAGCCGTGAAGATCGCTGAAAAGCTGAAATATCCCGTCGTTCTCCGCCCTGCTTACACAATGGGCGGCGCAGGCGGCGGTCTTGTATATAATGTCGATGAACTGAAAACAGTATGCGCAAGGGGCTTGCAGGCAAGTCTGGTAGGGCAGGTGCTCGTTGAGGAGTGCGTCAGCGGCTGGGAAGAGCTCGAGCTTGAAGTTGTCCGCGATGCCGAGAACAACAAGATCACGGTCTGCTTCATAGAAAATATCGACCCGATAGGCGTCCACACCGGAGATTCTTTCTGCTCCGCACCCATGCTCACTATACCGGAGGATGTCCAGGAAGAGCTGCAGAGACAGTCCTATAAGATAATCGAAGCTATCGAGGTCATAGGCGGCTGCAATTGTCAGTTTGCGCGCGACCCCGAGACCGGCAGGATAATCGTCATCGAGATAAACCCGAGAACATCGCGTTCGTCTGCACTCGCATCCAAGGCGACCGGTTTCCCGATAGCGCTCGTTTCGGCGATGCTCGCCTGCGGGCTCACGCTGAAGGATATCCCTTGCGGAAAGTACGGCACGCTCGACAACTACGTTCCCGACGGCGATTACATAGTAATCAAATACGCACGCTGGGCATTTGAAAAATTCAAGGGTGCCGAGGACAAGCTCGGTACGCAGATGAAGGCTGTCGGTGAGGTGATGAGCATCGGCAAGACCTACAAGGAGGCTTTCCAGAAGGCTATACGCAGTCTTGAAACGGGACGCTACGGGCTCGGCTTTGCAAAGGACTTCAACAGCCTTTCCAAGGAAGAACTGCTTTCAAAGCTCCGCTTCCCGACCAGCGAAAGACAGTTCATCATATACGAAGCTATGCGCAAGGGCGCATCCATAGATGAGATCTACGAGCTGACAAAGATCAAAAAGTATTTCCTCGAACAGATGGCAGAGCTCGTTGCGGAAGAGGAAGAGCTCCTCAAAGCAGAGGGCGTTCCCGCAGAGGCACAGCTGAAACAGGCAAAGCTGGACGGCTTCTCGGACAGATACCTCGCTATGCTCCGCAAGACCACCGAGGAGGAGATCAGGAACGCCCGCCTTTCCTTCGGCATAAAGGAAGCCTGGGAGGGCGTCCATGTAAGCGGCACGCAGGATGCGGCTTACTACTACTCCACATATCACCTTGACGAGGACAAGAGCCCCGTCAATACCGACAAGCCCAAGATAATGATACTCGGCGGCGGTCCCAACAGGATAGGTCAGGGCATCGAATTCGACTACTGCTGCGTCCATGCGGCTCTTGCGCTGAAAAAGCTCGGCTTTGAGTCCATTATCGTAAACTGCAACCCCGAAACAGTATCCACCGACTACGATACCTCCGACAAGCTTTACTTCGAGCCGC